>JAYPBG010000032.1:0-11090 GCA_038124075.1 Gammaproteobacteria bacterium | reverse complement strand
CGAGATAGAAAACAACGAGATAGAAACAAACGAGATAGAAAAAAACGAGATAGAAAAACGCGCGGGTGAGACTCTGACGAGGGGGGCGCCTGAGTTGGACTATCGTCAGATAAGAGCGTTTTTATGTGGGTACATCTCCACTGCAGATTTGGATCGATCTCGAGCCTCTAGGGCAGCGCTTTCGGTATTGCTTAGCGTAGATCCGATGCTGGGTGATGAGGCTCTTTTTTCTACTCTGACCTTGGCTGCGAAATCTGGCTCCTTTTGTGCTAAACATGCTTTGAGCAGTGCTATGGCTGCACGTGTAGGGGCCTTCAATGATCGGTATTTGAACGGTGGTGAGGTTAGAGCCTAGTGCTCTGGCTGGCTTGAGGGTGCATCTTTGTCTGGGTATGTGTGTGCGTGTGCGTTTGGATCTTGTCATTAGGATTAGGGTCGCTCTTTTTAGATAATAGCTAAACTCTATTATCGCTATAAAAATCCCTTGCATGCATAGTGGCTTTATGGAATGATCTGGTTATCCTCTTCTGTTTCACCCTTTGTTTCACTTTTCTTAAGAAGAGATACATCTGTATACATTTAGTGTAGAGTATATAACTTGTAGCCGTGTAGTGATAGCCGATATTGTGCTCTATAAAAAGATAGATCACAGATAGAAAAGAGTAGAAACAGATAATAAAGATTACAGACAAAGCAGAAAAGGTGTGCCAATGGACGCTGTTTCAAATAGACCGTTATTATCGTCAGTGCCTGCACGGGGTGATGCAGGGAGGGCTGTCGAAGGAAGATCCTCAGGTGCACCTCATGCAGCAGGTTTGACACCCGCATCTGCGCGCCATCTATCACCTCACGTTGCTGACTCGTCATCCCACACTGATGCACTTCGCCACCCTTCTAGGCGCTCTAGATTGGATGCTGTTATATTATTGGGGGCTATTAATAAGCCAGAATTTCTCCCTTCGTTTTTACGCAAGATTCACTCACTCAGCAGTGAGGCGTTCTCAATTGGGGTGGTGGGTAGTGGAGATCAACGGCTTGATCGTGCGGAGGTGGTGGAGACGTTGACGGGGCGTATAGACCCTAAGACCGAGGTCCACTATATATCGCATGGTATGGGGATTAGAACCGAACAGGTTAAGGGTACTCATTTCACTGTAGAGGGGCTCGCTCAGTTTGATGTCGCTCAGCTTGTCTCTGATCTCTATTTGGGCTCGGTAAACTCTGATTCGCTTTCAAAGATAGAGCCGCTAAATTTTTATCTGCACTCTTGTCAGAGTGGCCTCGCATCGTTACGTCCGATACCCGGTTTGCGCGTGATCTCATGCTCGGATACGAAGAGTACTCAGTTGGTTCAAAATATTCAAAGAGATGTGTTGAATCTGGTGGGTTCTCAGGCTCAAGGTCGATCGTTAGCGGTTCGTCATGCTCATCTTTATCTCTTATCAGCACATACCCTCTCTATTGGTCAAGAGGGTGCGCCACGTTTTAAGGTCTCGCCGCCAAAAACAAAAGAGCAGATTGCTCGATATGCAGAACATATTAAAGAGGATGTACTTAAGATTGTGAACAGGTTGGGGGGGCGTGAGCAGGATCTTGAGCAGGTGCACTCTCTTTCGCAAAGGATTGATTCGCGGCAGGGGGATATGGCCCATAAAAGCGCCTCACTGTTGTTGGCGTTGAGTAAAAAAAAGCGAGAGAGAGTGGTTGATCTACTTAATGCCGGAGCTAAGGCGGCCCTCATGATTGAAGGTCTTTTTGGGGTTATACCCTTGATGTACGCTATAAAGTTTGGATTGAAGGAGGAGGTGCGCATACTGGCGTCCCACGAGAGCTCTACCCATCAGGCATTATCTCGTATTTTACAGCGTTTACAGCTTGCTGAAGAGGGGAAGGGGGAAGGCGTTGATGAGGAGATGATCGCTATTATCCGTAAGGCGTGGCAGCAGAAGAGCTTGCTCTCTCTCGTAGAGCAAAATAATAGAGAAGCATTGCTCACAGCGTTGGGCTCCAGCCCTGTTGAGTTTGACGATCTGTGTCTATTGTTGGAAAAAGCTCAGGCCTCGAGTAAACATGCAGCTGCGTATTGTCTGAAGGAGGCGCTTCAGACCTTCTCTAAAGGGCAGATACACCGGTTGGCTGACCGTAGGGCGTTCAGTGAGTTGAAGGCATTTGTGGATGATCCAAGAGTACCTTTGAACGCTTTGAATGACTGTTGGTTCACTTTTTCAGGGGGCTCTTCTGAGAGTGAGAGTGAGCCCGCTCTGCTGCTTGATGGGGCGATTAAACGCCGGCAGTAGCGATTTTTCTGTATCTACCCCTGGATTATTATGCCCTCTTTAGGCGTGCATCACTAAATGATTAGCTGTGCTCTAAATTATAATAATGGTCCATCATTTTTGCTGGGTAGTCGGTAATGATGCTGCTGACGCCCATGGACCTCAGTTTATCCGTGGTGTCGGTATCATTAACGGTCCAGGTGGAGATGTGGATATTTGCGCGCTTGACCTGTTCGACCAGTGATGGGATGACCAGCCTGTGGTGTGGGATAAAGTAGTTGCAGTTCAATTCAATCGCTTTGGATAACGCTTCATGAGGGTCGCTGCTCTCATTGACCACAATGCCGTGAGCAATGTGGGGCATCTTATCTTTGCTGATGCGTAAAAAGTCTCTATCCAGTGATGTGACAATGGCACGTTTTTCCAGTTCAAATTCAGTAATGATCTTATTGAGCTCTATCGCAACCGCGCGGCAGTAGCTTTCGTCCTCTTTTTGGGGTTTGCTCTCTCTTTTCTCTTCTGTTGCTGTCTGCTCTGTTGTTGTCTGCTTTGTGGTGTGTTGTTCGGTATCCGTTTTAATTTCAAGCTGAATGGACTTTAAGTCTCTCCACTCTGCAAGCGCATCTCGCAAGGTTGGGATGCCCATCTCTCTGAGTTGTTGGATCGTGTACTGTTTGAAGGAGCCTGTTGCGTTGCTGTTAGGGGGGGCTGTACGGTCGATGGTTGGGTCGTGCAGTATAATGAGGTGATGGTCGGCGAGTCTCACATCCAGTTCAACGCGATTGATGCCTAGCCTGCGTAGATGGGCAAAGCCTGCCAGGCTGCTCTCTTTTGCTTCCCCTTTGGCGCCTCGGTGTCCGTACAGATGTAACTCCATGTCCTTCTCCTTCTCCCTTTTTTTCCCTTTCCCTTTCCCTTTCCCTTTCCCTTTCTCTTTCTCTTTCACCTTGCTTCACCTTATCCTACTTTACCTTACTTCACTTCACCTTACTTCCTTTTTTTTACTCAATCTCGAAAGCGTCTTGTTAAGTCGCTGTAGGCGTCTACTCGTCGGTCTCGAAAGAAAGGCCAAATCCTGCGAAGCTGTTCGGTTCGGTTGAGATTCAGCTCTGCAATTAAGGGGCCTTCGCTGTTCGAGCACATGGGGTCGGCTAAGAGTTCACCTTGTGGCCCTGCGATAAAGCTGCCGCCCCAAAAGTCGATCCCGGGTGAAAGGGATGAGGGATCGGGCTCATGACCGGATCTATTGGCGACCAATACCGGGAGGTGGTTGGCGATGGCGTGGCTGCGCTGAATGGTGGCCCATGCATCACGCTGTCGCTGCTGTTCGCTCTGCTCGTCACGTGAATCCCAGCCGATCGCCGTGGGGTAGAGCAGCAGGTCAGCACCGGCCAGTGCCATAAGCCGTGCGGCTTCTGGATACCATTGATCCCAACAGACCAGAACGCCTAAGCGCCCTACGGAGGTGTTGATGGGTTGAAATCCACACCCCTCCTGCTCACTGTCCGTGCGGTGTTTTGTCTCAGGTGGGGCGTCACCGGGCGTGAAGTAATATTTTTCATAAAATCCCGGGTCATCTGGAATATGCATTTTCCGGTAGTAGCCTGCCAGTGAGCCATCGCGTTCAATTACCAGGGCGGTATTGTGGTAAATGCCGCAGGCACGCCTTTCAAATATGGAGCCGACAATGACGGTGTTGAGCCGCTGTGCGGTGCTGCTGAGCCTTTGAAAGGTTGGGCCGTTTAAGGGTTCTGCAAGATCAAAAGGGGCGAGGGATTCGGTTTGGCAGAAGTAGAGGGTGGTGTGCAGCTCCTGAAGCAGCACCAGTTGGGCCCCTTGTTCAGCCGCCTCTTCAATCAGCTGGACGCTTTTATCGAGGTTTTCCGCTTGAGAAGGCTGACAGGCCTGTTGAATAACGGCTGCTTTTAGGCGTGCACCTGTTGCTGATGCCGGAGGTGAAGAGGTCAGCGCTGAAGGTGTGGGTGTAGAGGGTTTCATATTATAGGTCCAGCTCCCATCGCAGGCCATATGATAAACGATCGATATCCGTATGTTCTAACTGTACCACCTTTTCGTAATCCATGAAGAACGACAGTCCTCCGATCAATGTCATAGCGCCGCCTATGCCGGCTTGCATATAGTAGCTGTCGGGGCTGTTGTTGCTAAAGTCTAGACGGTTTCTGCCCACGTCATTGATAAAGTAAGCGGAGACTTGGTTGGGATCATCTTCGAAGCCATGGTAGGCCATCACTCGAGCTTGAGGTGTGAATACGCCGTAGCGTGTATTCACGGCTTGAGAGGTGAAGAGGCCCAGCGAGAGGAGCACGGTTTTATATGACTGTTGATCGTAGTGAATGATCCAGGCTCCATCGCCGTTTTCTGAAAAGGCCTCTGTATCTGTATCAATGTATTCCAGGTTGATGAATGGGTTGAGGTAGAGCTCACCATAGCGGTTTGTGCGGTGCATATCATAGCTCAGCGTGAAGCTTGCCAGCCACTGATCCCCCTCTGTATCCCCGATTGATGAGGTTCTAATGGCGCTGGTCAAGTCGTTATATATGGTGTTTCGTACGCTGTGGTAGTCGATGTTGCCCAAGCCGATGACCCCTTCGAGGGTCCAGCGCTGTTTAAACCAGGTGCCATAGAGTGTGTAGCTTACCGCTTCAGTATCAAGGCCGCCGCCATTATTGCTGAATGTTATGTTCTCTTCTGTGTAACCGATGGCGGCACCGCCGATCAGGTTGGCGCGAAACCGGTAGTCGCCGCCCAGGGTGATATTGACGGTGTCTGAGTCAAAGCCGTGCTCGTTGGCGGTGCTCTCTTTCTCAATGCTGCCCACCGAACCGTTAATAAAAAGCGAAAATTTTGAGTGAGCGAAGAAGCTTGAGTCGCCTGCATTGCCGCCTGTGGTGGGTTGGTCAAAAATCTGCAGTGGATCAAAGGTTTGACGGTTTAAGGTGAGTGCGAGAGGACTGCTTTGTGAGCCAGACATCCGCAACTCTAACAGGCGGTCAGATATGAGTTTCATATGCGACTTTGCGAATTCGTTGGCGGTATCGAACTGTGCTGCTACCTCTTCTCCGGCAATCTGCGCGAGTGCCTCATCGACGCTGTCGGTATCACCGCTGTTCAGTAAGGTATAGAGGGCTAAACATCGCTCCGCCAAAAGCGCTTCTCCGCTGCTGCTCTGCGTGGTCCCCTGAATTTTATGGCAGAACCGATCGATGGCTTTACCGACACGGCTGTCATTGAGGGTGTTGGCTTCCGTTTCGAGGTTGTTGGGTGATACTTGGATGATAATTTGGGCGGAGGCTGTGGCGCCGTCCTGGCTACCCTCTGTGCTGCTTGCTTGATCTGTAATCGTGTAGGTGAGCGTTTCTGTGCCGATGAAGGTCGTGTTGGGCGTGTATCGAATACTGCCATCGTTATTGATCCTGGCGGTTCCAAAGGCCGGTTCAGAGAGTTGAATGACGTCAAGTGTGTCGCCGTCTGGATCTGAGTCGTTTGCCAATACATTAATGGTGAGGCTCACGCCTTGGGTGGTGCTGCGAAGATCGTTTTGTGCGATAGGGGGGGCGGCGAGACTGGTCAGTGAGGTCAGCATCAGGATAGCAGCGCTCATTGCAGAGGCAGGAACTGTATGATGACCCTCCAGTGCCTTGCTGCCTTTTTGGGTGTCAACTGTCATGGTGTTCTCCTCTCTCTGCATCCTTCTCTCTGCATCTTTCTTTGTGCCGCTTTTCTCTGTGCGGATAACATGTTAACCGCTGGTGTGTTGGCGTGTAGGTAGGGGTTGCTCTTGATCGTTAACTTCTAAACTTCCATATTGGTTGTCGATATAGGGGGCCTCCCAACAGACTAATGTGTCGGCAAGAATAGCGCAGATGTTATTGTAGTTGTGGTCAATGAAGGTGGCTTTTTCTGGTTCACTTATTGGCAGTGTTTCTTCCATCATCGGCTTAAAGTAAGGGTAGTGCCAGCATTGTACGCCTGTTGTGCCGATGGCGCATACGCGTTGGTCGTGTGCTTTGATCTGCTGGGTCTCACTCATCCCGGGGGTGGGGAGCGTTTCAAATGTTTGACGATCATAGGACCTGCACTCAAGCGTGTTAGATTGACCGGTACAGATCAATGAATTACCGCTCTCAACAGAGGTGCTCATATAGGTTGTATCGAACGATAAAACCGGGTCACTCAGTGGATGGCTTCGAACCTCTTTCTCAATAATCGTACCCCCTTCATAAGACCAACAGGTGAGGTCTAAGTCACTTAATACACATGTCTTTTGTGATGTGGCGATGCTTTTTGCACCTTCGATGTGAGGAACGTCCATGGGCACTAAGGCGGTTAATGAAGCAGCTAACGCTTGTGAGTCCAGCTGCCAGCAGTGGGGCGTGCCTAGCGCATCGAGGCTGCAGATATCCGGCTGTGTGTATCGGCTGTAGAGGTAGATGGGCTCTTCAATCACCGATAGGGCGCGGGGTGTTTCTACCGGAAGAGCCACCGTTTTGACGCTGTCCGTTTCGGGGTCGTATTGCCAACATTGAGCCTTGCCTTCGACCGTGGCGCAAGGTAGGTGGCCGGCAGAGGCATTTGATACGTTGATAAGGGCGGGGATGTCTCTGCTGTTGCTGCCCCAGCAGCTCAGTAGGCGCTCATCGTCGTGACCGATCTGGACGAGGCAGGAGGGTGTTTTCTGGTCCAGCCCTAAGCGGACCTCGGCAACCGGTAAGGGGGTTAAGCTTTCGCCGGATCGGTTGGTTCCCCAGCAGCGTACTCGCGGTTTTTGACCGCCGTTTAAGTGTACACAGTTGTGAGCAGTGCCTGCACCTATGGATAGAATGGATCGATTGAGAGGGTCGCTCGGTACCGGTGTGGCACCCTCGCCGACACCACGACAGGTGAGGGTGTTGTCTGCTGTGAGCACACAGGTGTGCGCTGCACCGCTTGCCATTGCAACGGCATTGTGGATGTCGCTGAAGTCGGGGGGAGCGCTGCGGGATGGGTCTGTGGTGCAGGTTACGCGCCCCCCCTCATCGATGTAGCAGAGGTATTCGTTGGTGGTTGTCAGTGCAGAGGCGGTCACATCCATTAAGGGGTGGGCCGCACCGACAGAGGAGGGCGCGCCCCAACATTGAATGCCGTCAATTTCAGAGTAGGCGCAGCTGTAGTTGTGTGCACTTGAAAGAAGGTATGGTTGGCTCATTGTGGGTGTGTCGCCCCAGCCACCCATATCGCCCCAGCAGTTAATCGCTTCAGTGCTGGTGGGCTCTAGGGTTGTTTTCTCAATGAGGCAGCCGTGATCCAGGCCTAAGCTGACCGTCACGGGCTCATGCCCTTGCCCTCCAGAAAATTCAGGGTGGTAAGGGTGATAAAGCAAGGCTTCGTTATCCCCCCAGCAGTGGAGGCTTTGCGGCGTGTTTTGATCTTTTCGAGCATCGATGGCGCAGCTGTGTCGGTATCCGCTGGCAATAGCCACCGGTCGTTGTAACTCTGGAACCTCCATTAAGCGGTAATCAAAATCACCTCCCCAGCACTCAACGCCTGAGTCGTCCAGCAGGCAGTTATGGTCATAACCGAGTGCAAATGTCGGCTGAATGTCATCTTTGAGGTGAAGGGTGTGGAAGGTGTGCCCGAGCTGTGCATGGGTTGCATGGGTCACAGAGAAGGTCACGGTTTCGGTGAGTTCGGCCTTCATGTCATTGGCGATTGAGAAGACGATGTTGCGCTCTTGTTCGCTGGGTTCGAAGAGTAAGTGGAGTATGTACATGCCTTCATTGTGATCTACCCAGATATCTGGACGGTTTGGGTCATGGCTGCTGGTGATCAGGGTGTAGTCTTCGTTATAACGTGCTTCGCCGCTCAGTTCGATCTCAACATGCGCTTGTTTGTCAACATGAGGTTCAGTCAGTGAGACGAGCAGCTCGAAGTGATCATCCTGTTCAGAGTGGTATTGCGCTTGTGTGGGCAGGTTTACGGTGGGTTCGTCATTATCATAGACGTCGATAGAGAGGGTGTTTGCGTAGGGGTGGATCAATGCATTCTCGGCCTGTGCTAACTCAAGCAGCAGGACCTCCGTAGGTTCGATCTCTGTGTCATCCATGATGCCGATATCGAGGTATGTCTTCGATGTCCCCTGTGTAATGAGGAGCGCTGATTCGTTAAGGGTGTAATCGCTCTGTTCTGCAGAAGCGCTTGGGTGGCGTTCTAAATAGACCACGGTATCGGTTAGCGCAGGCCAGGGCTCTCCATTTGCATTGGAGACAAGTGCGATCTCTGTTGTGATAGGGGCATCGCCTTCATGGAGTGATAAGTATGTGGGTTGATGCTGCTCTGAGGAGAAGAGCAGTTGTGGTTCACCGTCACGAAGGGTGAGGGTGGTGTCGTTGGATGCGCTGATTTGGAACTGATAGATGTGGCTGTCCGTTGGGTTGAGGGTGTTGGCGGACGTCAAGGTTACCGTGAGCGCTTTCTCTGTTTCTACCGTTTCATCCGCTAAAAGAGTGATGGGAATATGGGTAGAGGCGGTATGAGCCGCCAGCGTCAATGTTCCAGAGCGGTCTTTGCTTTGGTTGTGCGTAAAATCAGTGCCCGGCAGCGCACTTCCAGTGACTTCGTAGTGCAGGGCAAGCGGTACGCTAGGTGTTGGAGTGAGCGTGATCGGCAGAGAGAGGCTGTAATTCTCGCCCTCTATCGACTCTCTTACGGTTCGGGATGTGTCCGTCATTTGAATGATCGTTGTGATCGGCTCAGGTTCAGGCGTAGGGGGCGCTATCTCGTCATTGGCTGTTATTGATGTGGGTAGTGTGGGTAGGGGCAGTACGGTAACCGATACGGTTTTGGTTATGATAATGCCGGCACTGTCCGTTGCTGAGAACTGAAATGTGAGTCGTGTGGTTTCAGTGACGGTGGGTGTGGTGAAGCGGGCGGTACGCTGAGTGAGTGTTGCTGTCGGGCTCGACGTCAGGAACACCTCTGGGCCTGCTGTCTGTTCCCATTGCGTGTTGACAATGCCCGTTGAACCATCGGTTTCAATGGAGGCTGTCAGAAAAACGGTGGTGGCAGTGTCGGCCATTTGCGGACCGCCGAGCTCAACGGAAAAATGGATCTCTTCTGCTTTAACCGAACTGGCTTGTTTGTTCGCCTCGCTGCCCGTTTCTCCCGATGCCGTGTCTACGTCAATCTCTGCTTCTGTTGCAATCTTTGATACCGTGGTGTCGATGGACTGTGTTTTTAACGGTTCGGTGCCGCTGTTATCGCAGCCCAACAGCACCAGTGTGGTCAGCAGCAGTATGGGGAGGCGCACTTTAAAAGGAGTAAAAAGAGCCGATGAAGTCAGTGTGTTGACGTTGAGAGACGCTTTGGCCATTAGAACGTTCATAATCTCATCACCTTTACCTTTAAAGTGTTGTGAGAAAATTGAAAAACTGTTTAGGAGGGGGGACGATTGTAAGGGAATTGGCTGCAACTGCAAACCGACTATTTTCCAAAAGTGCCGTAAATTTTACCAATACCCGCACTGGGTAGAGGTGGGGCAGAGGTAGGGTAGAACAAAAAATGGCCATTAAGTGGGCGAGGCAGATTTAAGGCTTGGCTTAAGGGGCGGCTTCATTTAAACTCTCGGGACCGCTTCTGTTAGATCACTGTATTAAATAGACAGATTGACCAGGTTATTAAAAGATTGACTAAGGTAGGAACTACATGACGGCTATGCAACCCATATCAAAGAAAGACTCTGTACAAGCACACTTGAATTTTCCTCTGCCGCTTGAGCGCCTATACCACTGGGAGAAGAAAGCGGCACGAAAACTGTTCATGAGTCAGCCTATGGGGGGCGGTGTCATTGAGGACTTTACGTGGGGAAAAGTCGCCAACGAAGTGCGCAGAGTGGCCACTTACTTAAAATCGCTCGACCTTCCAGAGGGCAGTAATATTGCCATTCTCTCAAAAAATTGCGCACACTGGATCATGGCCGACCTTGCCATCTGGATGGCGGGTTATGTTTCTGTCCCTCTTTACCCAACGCTCACGGCTGAGACCGTTAATCAGATCATGACACACAGTGAGGCAAAAGTACTGTTTGTTGGAAAACTGGATGATTGGGACAGCATGAAAGCGGGGGTACCGACGGATGTGACATGCCTCTCTTTCCCTTTAAGCCCTAAAAATGATTTCTATACCTGGAGTGACATAATTAAAGAGCATGAGCCACTCAAAGAGTCACCCATCCGCGCCCATGAAGAGCTCTCAACGATCATCTACACCTCAGGCACAACCGGCATGCCAAAAGGTGTGATGCATACGTTTGGCTCTATGGCTGCAGGTGCCGGTAAAGCCGCGACCATCTATGATATGGGCACTAAAGATCGTATGCTCTCATACCTACCCCTCTCTCATGTTGCTGAGCGTGTCTGTGTCGAGTTGCTCGCCCTCTATCAAGGCTTCACCGTCTTTTTTGCTGAGTCGCTCGATACGTTTGCGGCCGATCTACAGCGCGCCAGACCGACCATCTTTTTTGCAGTACCGCGTATCTGGACCAAGTTCCAGATGGGCATTCTGGAAAAACTGCCGGAGAAGAAATTAAACCTACTTTTGAAGATTCCCGTTATCTCTCGCTTGATTCGTAAAAAAGTTTTAAAAGGGTTGGGGCTGTTCGATGCACGCTTCTGTTTAACCGGTGCGGCGCCGATCCCCACGGCACTGCAGAAGTGGTATAAAGCATTGGGTGTTGAACTGCTGGAAGTCTATGGTATGACGGAGAACTTGGCGTATTCGCACAGCAGTCGACTGGGCCAGACAAGACCCGGTTATGTG
>JAYPBG010000031.1:11867-18147 GCA_038124075.1 Gammaproteobacteria bacterium | reverse complement strand
CCAGGCAAGAGTAGCCCTGATTGAGCCTCCATCGCTCCCGAGGGTGATGACTGTCTGCAACACCAGGCGAAATACCGTGAAACATTTACCAGGCCCTCTCATCAACAAAATCAATAAGGCTGATCAAGAAAATAATGTCCTGTATAAGGTCGACGATAATAATTTAGGGGTGAGTTTTGGTAATGCGAGCAATGTAAGCCACGGCATCACAGCGTACATGGCGGCTGTTAAAGATGGGGAGCCAGCCGTGGTTAAAGCGTTGCTTGATGCGGGTGAAGATATCAGTCAGGTTAATCATGATGGTGAAACAGCGCTGATAACGGCTGTTAGCTTTAGACACTCAGAGGTGGTTAACATGTTGCTTGACAACGATGACATAGACGTCAATCAAGCGGGCAGTGATGGATTAACCGCTCTGATGTGTGCTGTTTGTATAGATTCGGTAGAGGTTGTTAACACGTTGATTCGCGCGGGTGCAGATATCAATCAATCCAGCGAAAGTGGGTTTACTCCACTGATAATCGCTTTGGCTTTTGGTTATGCAGGGGTGATTAACCTGTTGCTTAGCAACGATGACATAGACGTCAATCGGGCTGATGGTGATGGAGTAACCCCATTGATCATGGCTGCTGGTCATGGTGATGCAGAGTTTGTTAACATGTTGATTGACAAGGGTGCAGACATCGATCGCCCTAGCAGGAATGGACGCACTGCGTTGATGGCCGCTGTACGTAATGCTCATACAGAGATTGTTAGCATGTTGATTGACAAGGGTGTGCAGGTTAATCATTCTAGCAATAATGGGGACACTGCACTGATAGTGGCTGTGGAACATCGGCGTAAAGAGATAGTTGACGTGTTGATTCGCGCGGGTGCAGACGTCAATCACCCTAATAATAATGGACGCACTGCGCTGACGATAGCGGCACGTGTTGGTATTATAGAGATGGTTTGCGCGCTGCTTGGCGTCGAGAACATAGATATCAACCAAATTGTTGGTAATGGACTTGCTGATGGGTTTGCTGAGCTGGTGATGGCTGAACGTGAAGCGTTGATTAATGTATTGATTAATAATGCAGCAGATCTTGATTGGGGAGGAGATTAGTAAAATGGATTAGGACACCCACAGGAAATGGAATGGATTAGGAGAAAGGATTAGAAATGGATTAGGACACCCATAAATTAAAAAAACCATAAAAATACCCGCGCCTCTTCGTACGTAGAAGTGAGGAAGTGAATGAAAGAAGTGAAAGCTATAGAAAGAATGCGAAATATTCAGCCAAAAGTGCTGATTGATAGGTGCAGGTGAGAGGGATAGGGGTATGAGGTCAATGTGAAGCGTAGGCCAGTGATCATGCACCTATGAAAATGCCCGTAAGCCTCCCTTCACCCACTTTTTGTCAGCAGCTTGTTTGTGATGATCCATCGATGTTTTATTGCCGGAAACAACTGAAAACATGCTGCCATATTTTTTGATGGATGTGGCCCATCGGTCTGCCCGAATGCCTAAACGTTCAAGCAGTGGCGGTGTCTCTTCGTCGATGAAGCCCTTTTTATCATTTCTTATCACTCGTCCAGTCTCCTCAACTAACTGTAGATAATCTTCAAATGAAAATGGAATAGAGGGCTCGAGATTCGAGTGAGCTGCATCTTCGAAGTTTAATAGAGGTGCTTTGGGCAGCTCGGCATTTGGAAAAGGTGCTCTCTTTTTGTTTTTCTGAGTCAGCGCGGCACGCTGTTTATTTAAGCGTTTTTTGATTTTGTTTTTGACGTGTTCGGTTTTCTTAGAGGGATTGCTGAGTGACTCTAGATGTTTGAAGAGTCTGCTCTGAAGGGAGGTGAAGTCGGAGGATTCGCTAGTTTTAGCAATATTGGCGCGAATAGGGTTTAGATCGACATAGGTCATACAGGCGAGCAGTGCGGTTTCGTCCAGTAAGGCTTGGCTTTTAAAGCGCCCCTCCCAGAAACGGCCTGAGCAGTCGTCCTCTTTGTTGGCTTGTCTGGCGATGGTTTCGTTCATACAGCGCATGAACCAGCTGATATCGGTAAGACGTTTGCGCCAAACAGGAAGGAGGGTGTCAAGTATTGTGCTTTCTTCATCGCCAAGCGGTATGTCATTGATCCATTCTGTGATGAATGTAGGGCCTTTGAAAATAGAGGTCCATCGTTGAGCAACCTCTTTGTCGCTCCATGATTTCGCTTTTTGATCGTTAATGTGGAGTACGACATGATAATGATTAGACATGACCGCGTAAGCGCATACATCGATGGCGAAAACAGAGGCGAGTTGCTGGAGGCGTTCGACCGTCCACTGTTTTCTATGATCGTAGTTTTTACCTGTCAGAGGATCATTGCCGCAGAGATAAGCCCTTCGTACACAGCGTACGATGCAGTGATAAAAGGGGGTTGATTCAACGGCGACAAGTTCTTTTCGTGCTCGGGTCATATGGGTGCTCTGCTGTGTTTTTCTATGATTATGGTGGTGGGGGATGGTATAGGGAGGATTTAGGTAAGTCAATATTTTTTTGGGTGTCCCAATTACTTTGTCCCAATTACTCCCTCAATTACTCCCTCCGATGAGTCGATGGGTAAAAAGCTTATATAGCATGTTTAGTGGATTGAGGAAAATAATGATATATACTTGATATTATGGAGTGGGCACTCGACGTTAAATTTATAAAAACCTGAAAGATAATAAATTTTTTATAAGAATCAAATATAAATATGGAATGGGTATGAAGCAACTTGTACATTTACCGCTCCTGAACTCGCTTTGCTCAGACATGCATCCGCTTTAAATGTACAAGTTGTTTCGCGTCCGTTCCTATATAGCCACTTGACAAGTACTGTACCGTTGTTGCCTTCCTCGCCCAATCGCATCACGTATTATGTATACGCTCAGAGGCTTGGGCTCATCGGGCGCCTAGGTACATTACTTGTCAAGTAGCTATAGCAGTAAAGAGGTGGAAGTGTTAAGTGGATATAGGTCGATCAGGATATAATTCATCAAGATACAGAAACAGTATCCAGGAAAATAAGAAAAATATAAACCATAAGAGTGGTGTGAATCATAAGATGTCACGTGCGGGAGAGTCTAGTGCATATGTGAGGGCGTCTTATAGGAGTAATGGAAAAACATCGCTGCGTCATAATGACCCCAATTCAGATATGCGTAATTCCGAGGTTGCTTATGATGAAAGTAAATTAAGCAATCAGTCGGGGCGAAAAAATAAAATAAGCTTGGATCTGGATAAGTTTGATGAACATGGAATTGATGGAATATTAAGTAAGTTGAATCGCTATAATTGTGAAGATAGAAAAGTTGAAACTGTTGAAATAAGTACCCAGTCTTCAGAAAAAGTAAAGGTTATATTGGATAAGCTTTCGGAAATGAAATATTTAAGGAAGCTTATCTTTAAGAAAATGGTGTTCGGTGGGACTCTTAATTCACAGCTTCTTAGGTTTACGGTTCTTAATTATTTGGGTAGAGATGGTGGCGCGTTTGATGATTTAGAGTTTGTGGATTGCGATTTTCTGCCTATCAAGGGTGGTGAGAAAGACTTTGATGATATTTTGAATGTTTTGTGTTTGAGGCAGACAGAGACGGGTAGGTGTGTAAGGCATTTGTCTATTAGGGGGGGGCTATTTAAGTTCGAGATATACCAAAATGCTAGCAGATGTAATAAGTGAATCAAAAGTTAACCTTGAAACAGTGAAATTAGAAAGCTGTGGTCTGGTTGGTGAGTCTTTTGATGCTTTGTCTAGTATTTCAGGTTATGGTATCCAGTGTCGTGATGACAGGGTTGTCTTGAAAAAAGTATGCTTTCCTGAAGAGGAAAAAAATAATAAATCAACGGTGGGTGAAAAGTATGGGTGTGGTAGCCTTCAGTTTCATGGTGTGTCTATACGTTCTAACAATGTATCATCCGTTTTGCATGGGCTGGCATCTGAAAAGAGGGGTGCTGACAATGGTGTAAACCCAGCAAGAGTGATTTCTTTTGTTGATTGCTCGGTAGATTCTGATTCGGAATTTAATGAAATCATGGAGGCCGTACTAAGGTTTAAGGAGGTGTATGTTCTCTCTTTTAAGGACTGCGAACTTAAACCTAAGAATGTAGAGTCTCTATGTAGGGTGATTGGATCAAAAGATATGGTGGTGAAAGCTCTTAATCTGAGTGGTACCTATATGGAAAGTGATTCGTTAATAAAATTAGGTAGGGCTTATAAAACTGCAAGTAAGGAAAGCGTCTACTTAAATGTAAGTGGGTGCAATCTTTCTGGGAGGACGGAGGCTTTGCAGTCTCTTCTTTGTAAAGGTGGTGCCTTAAAGGCGATTGTAATGAATGGTTGTGCGCTTTGTGATGATGATGCAAAACAGATTAGGCGAATAGTTCAAAAAAATAATACGATTGAGTATGTCTGTGTCGATGGTAATGATATTGGTGACAAAGGTTCAGAGGTTTTTGGTAAAATGCTGCTCGATTCTTCTAGTTTGAAAAAGCTGTCGCTAAATAGTAATCTTGTAAGCGAAAAAGGATTAAGGTTTTTGGAGAGTGTTAATGGATGTTATGCATCCGATCGGAGTAAAGAGATTCAATATGAGCGGAATATTTCTCTGTTGGATAGTGGTGGTGATGATGAAAAGGGAGTAAAGGATCTGAAAGCGATAGTCGAGTATTTGAAGGATTTGAAACAGAGTGGTGATGTTGATGTTAACTTTGAGATAAGCCAATATGAAGTAAAGAAAAGATTGAAAAGCAAAAGTGTAATTTATTTTGTTAGAAATTTTGAAAGAATTTTTATTTCTGAGGTGTTGGCTGTGCAATCGTTTAATACAGGCCTTCTTGCAGGCGATAGGCATCATACGGTGTGGGCGGATGTCTGTTATAGTTTTTCAGAAATGCTTCCTGTTGTTGGAAATTCTCTGCTTGCAGTACTGGCGGACATGGGTGCTTCGTGGTATGAAGGCAAGATTATAAAGGATAATGAAAGGTTTGGTGCGGCAATCGGAGATCAGACGGACCTCTATACAGCAGTTCGTCAGGTTGCTGGAATATTGGGTGTTTTAAACAGTGAGCGGTTTGAGTTAGATCGTATTGAGTCAGAGAGGCGTGCTGTTGAGCCTGAAAAGCCAGGGAGGAGTGTTAAAGAGCAAATCTTTAGAAAAGCCATAAAAGTAAAAGATGCATTTGGTGGAGGTGGCTCAAAAGATGCGTCCATAGAGATGGCGGAATTAAAAGCGGCCTTGCTCATCAATTATTGTAGGTTGGGTTTTGTGAAAGATGATGATTTTGCTGACGGGAAGAACGAGGTTGATGTGTATAGAGAGAAATTTTCCAATATTTTATTGGATCGTTACACGCCACAGGAGCTTTGTGAGATGATAGGGGCAACGGGTTGTATTGATAAGGTTATTCGTATGATAGATCAAGTAAAAAGAAGTAAGCTTGAAAAGCGTCAAAGACGTTTTCGACATCGATGATAGGTTCATAGCAAGAGCTAACACAGCTTTTTGGCGCTCAACTGAGGTTTTTAGGGTTAAGCAGCAGCCAAAGCAGGCTCACAAAGATACTGTTCACTACAGTAAAAAGTTTATTAATCTAATCCTGCCCTCTAATCTTGACATCTAATCCGATCAAAAAATAGACGCGCCAGGTTGTTTTGCATTCAAAGCAAAGTGGTCGGCGTTATCTTATGGCCAGCTGAGCAAGTTTGTTTAGCGAATTTTTCCAGCTTGTGTAGACTGACATGTACACTTAACACTTAAAGAGTGGTTTGTCAGTGGTTTGTGAGAGCGCTTGAGTTTTAGGCGCTATTAACAGCAAAGAGCGTGGGCTAATAATAGGTTGGAGAAAACGTCGTTGTGGTTTTAGATAGAGTTTTACATGTAGAAGCGTTGAAAAAAGAGGTTTCGTCTGTCGAAAGTGATGAAGCGCCGATCACCATTATTGATCATCTCTCATGCTCGATTGAGGCGGGTGAGTCGGTTGCGATTATGGGGGCATCGGGGTCGGGTAAATCGACGTTGCTGTCGTTGATGGCGGGGCTCGATAGGCCTACATCGGGTGAGGTCTTTATGATGGGGCACGCGTTAAGCCCGCTGGATGAGGAGGCAAAAGCGGCGCTTCGGCTGCAGTATGTTGGGTTTATTTTTCAGTCGTTTCATCTGATTCCGACATTAACGGCATTGCAAAATGTCAGCGTACCGCTCTACCTGTCCAATAACAAAACGAATAGCAACAATACACGTCATATACGTCATACACGTCAGGGCCAGAAC
>JAYPBG010000031.1:1262-11857 GCA_038124075.1 Gammaproteobacteria bacterium | reverse complement strand
ACTGAGGTGCTGGAGAGGTTGGGGCTTAAGGGGCGTCTGCACCATCTGCCTAAACAGCTTTCCGGAGGAGAGCAGCAGCGTGTCGCGATTGCGCGAGCGCTGATCAGTGAGCCTGCGATTCTTTTTGCCGATGAGCCGACCGGTAATTTAGATAGAAAAAACAGTGATCAGGTCTGTCAGCTTCTCTTCGATATGGTGATATCGCCTGCACTGGTTCTGGTGACTCATGACCCCAAGGTGGCGCAGCGGTGTCAGAAAGTGCTCTTTTTGGAGGAGGGGCGATTGATCGAGGGGGAGGCGCGATGAGCTTTGCTTGGGCCGTTCAGCTCTTTATGGCCGATTTCCGTGCAGGGAGGCACACGGGATTGCTGGTCTGTTTTATATTTGCGCTCTTCTCTATGATCTCTCTGCAGTGGCTCTCGAGTGCATTAAAATCGACGCTGCAGAGCCAGACCCATCAGGTATTGGCGGCGGATGCTGTTTTGAAAGGGTATCACCCGCTTACGGATCGTCAACGTGCGCTTTTAAATCGCTCCGATACGTTTGCATCGGATACCGTGACGACGCCGACCGTGGTGTTTAAGGGTGAGCGTACTCTGCTTGTCAGTTTAAAGGCGGTCGATGCACGCTATCCGCTAAAAGCTGAGGGTCTGCACACGTCACTTAAGGGGGACGCGCGGGGTGCGCCGACCGTTGGGGGGCCGGGGGCGGGTGAAGCCTGGGTTGAAAGTGCGGTTCTGTTTCGATTGGGGTTAAAGAGGGGGGATACCCTTTCGGTGGGGCATACGTCATTCACGATTACGCGTATTGTTCGATTTGAGGCGGATCGCAGTGCGCGCCTCTATGCGTTGGCGCCGCGTATTATGATCTCAATGGATGATCTGCCCGCCACCGGTATTCTTCACCCTGCGAGCCGAGTGATTTATAAGACGCTTGTTATTGGGCAGAAGGATGCGCTGACGCAGTTGAAGGGGTGGTTAGAGCCTGAGCTGGATGAGCATCAATCCTTTAAGTCGCCGACGGAAACACGCCCCGCGATCCAGCGTGCACTCGATCGTGTTGAGTCATTTTTATTGGTCACCGGGTTGATTGCCGCGATGTTGGCATTAACCTCGATGTGTTTGGTGATGGATCGTTATGTGAAACGCAGTGAAGAGACGGTGGCGATGTTACGCTGCAGCGGTGCAAGCCGAAGTCAGTTGCTGCAGCTCTACTCGATGCATGGCCTATTTCTGTTGTTGATGGGCTGGGTGCTTGCGCTGTTGCTGGCGCTCTTAACGTATATTGCGGTGACGGTTGCGCTTGATCGGTTTTGGGGTATTACGCTCGAGGAGGGTGGGTATGCACCGGTGGTTGCGGCGACCCTGGGCACGCTTTTTATTACGGCGGGGCTTTTATACTATAAGCTTGATCGGTTGCTCTCGGTACCGGCCATTGCGGCCATAAAGGGTTTAACCGATCACTCTGTCAGTGAGCAGCGCCTGGGTGAACCGTTTCAGGGGGCGCCCGCAGGTGCCGAGAAGCAGGCTGCGTTGCCTGTTCACGGTATGTCAGCAGGTATGTCAGCAGGTGTATTAGCGAGTGTGTTAGGGCGGGTTCGGCAGAACGCTTTCAGTGTGATCGCGCTCTGCACGGGTTTTGTGATCTACTGTTTGCCCGCTGTTGGCAGTGGCAGTGGTGTGGGTTGGCTTGCGGTGCTGTTATCAGCCCTCTTGTTGATCGGTTTGGGGTATCTTTTGGCCTACGGGGTGATGGCGGCGGTCGATCGATATTCGACTCGGTTGCCGATGGTTGGGCAGTTGGCTTTTGCGCAGTGGCGATCACTGAAGTCGTTGAATCTGTTTCAGAGCACACTGTTTGGTATCATCATCGCCTGCTTTATGTTGGTGATTGTGTTGAAGGAGGATATGTTTAATCGTTGGAAACAGCAGTTGCCGCCTGAGACGCCGAACTATTTTATTAGCAATCTTTTTGAAGAGCAGCGCTCTGACCTTGAGGTGCTGTTGCGTGATTCGGGTGTTAAGCACTCCTTTTTTTATCCGATTGTGCGCGGTCGCTTGATTGAGCACAATGGTGAACGGCTGCGAGCGCGCGTCTCTAAGGAGAGGCGGCAGGTGAGTCAGCTTGAGCGTGAGTTGAGTCTCACCTGGCGTGAGGCGTTGCCTGAAGAGAATGTGATTGAGCAGGGGCGTTGGTGGCAGCCGGGTGATTATGGTCAGGCCTTGGTATCGGTTGAATTGAGCTTGGCAGAGACGCTGGGTATTAACGTGGGTGACCGTCTGATGTTCAGCTTTGCGGGTGAGGAGGTGGAGGTTGAGGGGGCCAGCCTCCGTTCGTTGGATTGGGATACGTTTAAACCCAGTTTTTATATGATCTTTGCGCCTGGGTTTTTAGACGACTATGAACCCGTCTATATGGCGAGTCTCTATATTCCTACTCGTGCTCATGTGCACGATGCAGAGAAGGTGGCGGCGGCGATCAGTGCGCGTTTTCCTCAAGCGACGCTGTTCTCGATCGATTACCTGCTGCAGCAGGTGCGCACGATGGTGGACTATGTCGGGAGAGCGCTCTATATAGCGCTTGCGTATCTGGTGCTGGCGACCTTTCTTGTATTGGGGGCGGCGTTGCTGACCAGCTGGGATGAGCGTGTGCGCTCTGGGATGATTTTGCGCACGTTGGGGGCTTCACGCGCTTTTTTACGCAAATGGATGTTGTTTGAGTATGCGTTTCTTGGTTTGGCTGTGGTTGTGGTCGGTGTGGTGATTGTTGAGGTGGCAGCCGCTCTGCTCGCACTGACTCTGTTTTCCATGCCGATAGGGTTGCATCCGTGGGTATGGGGTGCGTTGCTTCTCTTTGCTGTGTTATTCTTTTGTGTCATAGGGTTGCTGACACAAAAGAGGGCGCTATCTTGAGTAGGTTGTTTATTAAAGCGGTTTCACGCAATGGGTTAGGGTTGTTCGTTTTTCTCGGCGCACTGTTTTTTTTACTCCTACTGTATCTGTTGATTAAGCCCTCTGTGTTGGCACCTGTCGCTTGGGATGCGCCTAACAATCCTGGGTACTATGGGCCATTTGAGGAAAACGATGCGATTGTGTTGGCGCATACGATGCCAACGGCGGGTTTGATCGGTCCGGAGTCGGTTGCAGTGGATGCCGTGGGTCGTCTCTATACGGGGTTAGAGAACGGCGACATTCTGCGGGCAGAGTCGCATCAACACCCGTTTGAACGGTGGGTGAATACAGGGGGACGACCGCTGGGGTTGGCGTTTGGTGCCGATGGAGCGCTCTATGTAGCTGATGCCTATAGAGGGTTGTTGAAGATCGATCAGCAAGGGGAGGTTGTGCTGCTGACGGATCGGGTCAGTGGAGATGACGCCACGGTTGAGGCTGAAATACGCTATGCGGATGATCTCGATGTCTCCCGCGAGGGCGTGATCTATTTTACCGATGCATCAACAAAATATGGTGCTAAAGCGTTTAAGGGTACGTTGCAGGCCAGTATACTCGATCTGGTGGAGCATGGTGGTTATGGTCGATTACTGAAGTATGATCCGGCCACTGAGGAGACGACGGTGGTGATGAGTGGTTTGCAGTTTGCTAATGGGGTCGCGTTGGCAGAGGATGATGCTTTTCTGGTGTTGGTGGAGACCGGTATGTATCGGGTGTTAAAAGTGTGGCTGAAGGGGCCGCGTGCGGGTCAGCATGAGGTGTTGATTGATCAGTTGCCAGGCTTTCCCGATAATGTGACCCGTGGTGAGGCGGGGCGTTTTTGGGTGGCCTTCCCGTCGCCGCGTAATCCGCTTATGGATCGTTTCGCCTCAAGGCCGATCCTAAGAAAGATGATGATGAATCTGCCGAAACGCTTCCACCCGAAACCGGTTCTCTATACTCATACTGTAGCGATCAATGCAGAGGGTGATGTGGTCGCCAATATGCAGAGTCGTGATGGTGTTATGCCGGTCAATAGTTCGGTTGTTGAGTGGGAAGGGCGCCTCTATTTGGGAAGCCTTGCCTCCGACTTTGTGGGTGTTACGGTTTTGCCTTCTGTTTTGCCTAACGTTTTACCTGGTACGGTTTATTTTCATCATTAACATGAACATGGGAAAGTTGCTCTCTATTTTTCGTTTTTTGCGCGCGTCTCGATCTCTTCGGGTGATGGCCGTGCTCTTTCTGCTGCTCACGGCGCTGCTGGTCGGCTTATTGATTGCCATTGTGGATACAGAGCCGAATGTGGTTGATCTGCCTCCTGGAACGGTTGCGGACGCTGCTCGGGTTAACCAATTGGTGACCAGCTTAAGCGATGCTTACTTTAATGCGGATGGGGCGAGATCGGTTCTGTTGCAACAAGAAGAGTTGAATGCCGCGCTGGCGGTTCTGCACCGTGGCAGTGAGGGCCGGGTCTCTGGGCGCGTGATGATGCGTGCGTCGGGCAGTGAATGGGCTGTTACGGTCTCTCTGACAGAGCACCTTTTCATAAATGGTGTGGTGGCGCTTCTGCCCTCTGATCATGAGTTACTGATTGGGCGGGTTCAATTGGGGTCGCTCTCGCTTTCAGGCAAGCGTGTAATGGTATTAGTTGAGGGGTTAGGTGATCTATTGTTGGGGCAGCAGCAAGGCCGCGTGTTGATGGGGGCTATACGGGGTACTGCGATGGATGAAGGGGCATTGACGTTGATGATAGAACCGGTCAAGGCGCTGGATCTGAGTAGGTTGTGGGGCATTATGGAGCGGTTGAATAAGTTTCAGAATAGGGCCGAGTTGCTTGCCGATCCCGAGGTGGTTCAGGTGTACTATGCGCACCTTTACGGTATTGCTCAGCGAGCTCAGGGGCGCACGTCTGTCTCATTATCACATTATATGACACCGCTGTTTCAGTTAGCTGAGTTACGCTCTCGTGTGGGGGATCCGGTTGCGGAGAATCATGCTGCTCTGTTGGCGATGGCCATACTGTTGGGGCATGAGCGGTTTGAGCGCCTGATTGGTCGTGTGAGCGATGATGTGGGCAGACCGTCGAGCGTTGATACCTCCCATGTCGTGTTGGCGGGACGGAGTGATTTACGGCTGCATTTTGTGATTTCGGTGGCGTTACGGTTAATGAGCGACAGCGGTATGAGCTTTGCCATTGGGGAGTTAAAAGAGTTGATGGATGCGGGTGAGGGCGGCAGTGGCTTTAGCTTTGCTGATCTGGCGGCCGATCGAGCGGGCATTCGCTTTGCCGTCTGGGCGACGCGCAAAGATCAAGCGGAGCGGGTGCAGCAGCTTTTAAGTCAGCATACAGAGGAGCGGCTCTATTTCCCGTCGATTCTTGGTTTGGCAGAGGGTATTTCAGATCAGCGCTTTGAGGAGGCGTATCAGCATGTTGAAAGCGAGGCGTATAGAGCGATGGTGGAGACGATGGATCGGCGTATCGATGAAGCCTTGCTCTACCAGCGTTGAGCGAGCGTTAGAGCTTAAACTCACCGACTACATTTTTTAGTGTGAGCATCTGCTGCTTTAAATCTTCTGAGAAGTTAACAACTTGCTGAACGCTGTCACCATTAGATTCGGCTACTTTGGCGATGCTGTCAATTTCGCCGATAACGGCGTTGGCGATAGAGATCTGTTTATGTACGCCTAGACTGATCGCAACAACCTGTTTTGCCGCCTCTTGTGAGCAGGATTCTATTTCGTTCAGCATGGCACCTGCTTGATGGGATGTTTCAACCTGTTTAAGCACTTGACGGCTTCCTTCATTAATCACTTCAGAGAGCGCTGTTGCCGCGTCTTTAATATTCTCAATAATGGTGTTTATGCGTTCAGTCGCGTCACCCGCGCGTTTAGCCAGTTGTCGTACTTCATCAGCTACGACGGCAAAGCCTCGCCCTTGCTCGCCTGCCCGTGCTGCTTCGATTGCAGCATTGAGTGCAAGCAGGTTGGTTTGGTCTGAAATTTCATTAATGTTGATAACAATCTCAGAGATGGTCTCAACGGAGTTTTTTAGGTTACCCAGTGCGGCACTGATCTCTTGCATATCGCTCTCCAGCGTTCGCATACCCTCAATGTTGCAAAGCACCAGGGAGCGGCCATCTTTGGCGCTCGCTTCGGTTTGAAGAGAAATTTTTTCAGCCGATGTGCTGCTGAGGGCAATTTTCTCTTCGTGATCTGACATTTGATTAATTTCTTTGGCCATTGATTGCGTCTGTTTTTTTTGTAAATGGGCACCTTCCGTAATATTGTTGCCAATATGATTAAAGTATCCGATGCTGGCATAGAGGGCATCAATGCCAGAAGTGGTTTTTTTAATCATGTTGTAAAGGTGTTCGACAAAAGAGTTGAAATGAGTAGCTAATTCGCCCACTTCATCGTTATTTTTGCAGTGAAGGCGCTGTGTGAGATCGCCGGCGCCGCTGTTCATTCGCTTCAGCATATCGACTTGATCGCGTAGCGGTTTGGTGATAGCGCGTGAGACAAAAAGGCCATAAATAAAGGCAATGATGCTGTTGATGAAGAGGTTTATAAGTATGCCCACGGTGCCAGAGAGGTTAAAGCCTTGTAATATGATGTACTCTCCGATCAGTATGGCTAAAACCACATTAGTGGATATGGCAATTTGGATTTTTGTGCCGATTGATAAATGTTTAATAAATTTAAAGAGTTGCATCCATTCACTCGTATTAAAACGTATTAAAATAATATGATGTTTCCATTATGCAGTATTCTTAAGTACGACTTAATATGTATTATAGTTTTTACTGCGACTTTTAGTACTGTTTTTCGTGTTGCTTATATTATGGGAGAAGGGGGCGCGATCGAGAGATCGGCCCTTGTGAGTTGTATGAGTTGTATGAGTTGTATGAGTTGTATGAGTTGTAAGCTGTGTGGCGTAGCGCCATTAGCTGTGACGCTCTTGCTCAATAATGTCATAGACCTGTGAGGCGTCCAGTGTTTCATGCTCTAAAAGAGCCTCTTTTAACTGCTCCATGATGTGCCAGTTATCCTGGAGCAGTTGTGTGGTTTCATTGGAGCAGGCGGTGATGATGCGATGCACCTCTTTATCGATTGTTCGGGCGGTTTCACTCGAAGGTTCAGGCAGTCGGCTGCCTCGATGGCCGTAGACGACGCTTCCGATTCGGTCAGAGAACCCCCACTGGGTGACCATCTGCCGTGCTAGCTGTGTTGCGCTGACAAGGTCACTGCTGGCGCCTGTTGTGATGTTCTCTTTTCCAAAGGCAAGCTCTTCAGCAATACGCCCCCCAAGCATCATGGCCAGTTTGGCCAGCAGCTGTTTATGGGTCACGCTGACACTGTCATCGACAGGTACTGTAGCGGTAATGCCCAGGGCGTGTCCGCGAGGCACAATGGAGACTTTATGTAGGGGGTCGTTACCTGGGCGCAATGCTGCGACCAGAGCATGGCCTGATTCATGGTAGGCCGTATTGATTTTCTCTTGATCGCTCATTTTATAGGTTCGAATCTCTGCGCCCATAATGCTTTGGTCGCGCATGCTTTCAAAATCATCCATGTCGGCCGCTGGTTTTTGTTGGCGAACGGCCGAGATTGCGGCTTCATTCACTAAGTTGGCTAATTCGGCGCCTGAAAAGCCTAACGTCACGCTGGCCAAATGCGCAACCTGCTGATCGTTTAATGTATGTGAAATATTCTTGAGGTGAATCTTTAAAATGGCTTCACGCCCTGCAACCGAGGGGAGAGGGACAGATACGGTTCGGTCGAAGCGGCCGGGGCGGGTTAGGGCCTCATCCAGCATATCACTGCGGTTGGTGGCGGCAATCATAATCGTGCCGCTGTCGGAGTTGAAGCCATCCATTTCGGTGAGCAGTTGATTTAAGGTTTGGTCTTGCTCTGAGCTGTCGCTGTTGTTACGGTTTCGGCCGACCGCATCAATCTCATCGATAAAGATAATAGAGGGCGTGACTTGACGCGCTTCCTGGAAAAGTGATCGAACCCGTTGTGCACCGGTGCCTACGTATACTTCGACAAAGTTGGAGCCTGAAATATAGAAAAACGGTACCCCGGCTTCTCCAGCGACCGCTTTTGCTAACAGTGTTTTACCTGTTCCTGGAGGGCCGTCGAGCAGAACGCCTTTCGGCATTTTAGCGCCTATTGCTGCATAGGCGTCGGGCCGTTTTAGAAAATCAACCACCTCTTTCACGGCGTCTATGGCTTCGTCGGCTCCGGCGACATCTTCGAAGGTCATCTTATTCTCATCAGGGTTGACGCGCACAGCGCCGCTGGAGCCGACGGCTTTATGTTTGGAGTCGCTAAGGGCTTCACGCCGTGCGGTGTCGTACTGCTCTTTAATCATAGAGAGGGCACGCAGTTGGTCGGTATCAATCGGAAGGGTTTGATTCGAAGCGTTCGCGTCACCTTCGCCTTCGATCAGGTCACGCAGTTGAATGAAAAAAGTGACACTGGTCTTGAGTGCCTTGGCGGCTTCAACAACCGCGAGCTTTTTCTTAAGATCAATGTTTGGGTTGTCAAGAATTTCTTGAACTTCGTCATTGACCGCACTTCGATCAAGCGCTAAAAGAGTATCGAGTTTGCTCTGAAAGTATTGGCATAAGGATGTCCAGTGGGCTTCAGTTTGCTCCGACGCGTTACCGCTGGTTAATAAAAAAACGGATTTTTTATCGAAGCTACTATCGACGTTGGGTTCGATGGTGATGTTGAGGTCGCCGAAGGGGTGTTCTTCATCAATTTCCATCGCATCAGTATCAGCATCAGTATTATTATCATGACCATAGCTTTCATTGCCGTAGGTTTCATACGGATCAAATGCATCTGAATTCAGTGCATTGAAGAGCATAAGGAGGTTTTGCCGAGCTTCTCGCATGCGGTGGGTTCCGACGGATTGTTCGTCAGTACGTGATAGCGTGTCTGAGTGGCTGTCACCGGTCGGTGATGCTGTGATGTTGGAGTGGGAGGAGCGCTCTGTATCGCTTGAATCATTGATGTTGCTGAGGCTGCTGCTGAAGTTGCTTGTGTTGTGGCTGGTGTCTGAGTTGTCTGTATTGATTGTTCTTGGGTAGCTCTTTGAGCGGGTGACAAGGCAGTTGCTGTTATCAAGATTATTTAGGCCCAAGCCGTTTTCCATTCTGTTAACCTCCGTGTGAAGCGTGAACTGTTCAATGCAACTATTATATAACGCGATATGCATAATGTATTAAGTATTACGCATATCGGATTCTTAACCCTACTGGCCATTCTATCCTGGTTTCTTGTTGATCTGCAAATCTCTTTCATAAAATCGCTGCACAAGATTGACCAATCTGTTTTGAGAGGGTAGTGTCCTACCTTGAAAAAAAACAGCCACTTGCAGTAAAAATGGAGGATTTTTGCATGTTAGGATGTGTTGCTCATCAAGGCGCTTATCAAGGTGTTCAAGGTATGACCGCTGGGTTTATCCCACCCGTGAAGACGTTCAGTCCAATACCCGGCGGTAGGCCGTGGGGCGGGAGCGGTTTATCTCATGTCAGTGGTCGAGGTGCAGTGCTTGCGCCTGTCCAGGGCCGATTGATCTCCAGATCACCTCTGAGTATGTGCAGTATGCGCTCATCTAAGGACCCCGCACTCGATTATCATGAATACCCTCGACCTGGAAAAATAGCCACGTCGATTACCAAGCCTCATAAAACCCAAGAAGATCTCTCTTTAGCATACAGCCCTGGTGTGGCTAAACCGGTTGAGCGTATTGCGCAGCAGCCTGACGAAGCGTATCGTTTTACGAATAAAGGCAACCTTGTTGCTGTGGTCACAGATGGGTCTGCTATTTTGGGGTTAGGCAATCTTGGCCCGCTTGCGGCTAAACCGGTTATGGAGGGTAAGGTGCTGCTGATGAAAGCCTTTGCCGATGTGGATGGTATCGATATTGAGGTCAATAGAAAAAGCATTGATCAATTTGTCGAGACCGTGCACAGCATTTCACCCAGTTTCGGTGTGATACATTTGGAGGATATTAAGGCACCTGAGTGCTTTGAAATTGAGCGAAGACTCATTGAGGTCTGTAATATCCCTGTTTTTCATGATGATCAACACGGTACGGCGATTACCATTGCTGCGGGTCTTTTGAATGCGCTTGAAGTGCAAGGCAAGTCATTTGATGAGGTGCGCGTTGTCTGTGCCGGTGCCGGTGCAGCGGGCATCGCGTCACTGGATCTGTTAACGGCCATGGGATTACCCAAAGAGCACATTACGTTGGTGGACTCTAAAGGAGTCGTACATACACACCGTCCTGATGTTAACCCCTATAAAATGGCTTATGCACAGGAAACGGACAAACGTACTTTGGAAGACGCTATCGTGGGTGCAGATGTCTTTATTGGTGTATCTCAGGCGAATGTGCTCACGCCGGCCATGCTGCGCGCAATGGGTGAGAAGCCGATTGTATTTGGGTTGGCCAACCCTGACCCTGAAATAAAACCTGAGTTAATTCAAGAAGTTAGGGATGATGCAATTATTGCTACGGGTCGTTCAGATTATCCTAACCAAGTAAATAATCTTATTGGTTTTCCATATATTTTTAGGGGAGCACTCGATGTAAGAGCAAAAGCGATTAATGAAGAAATGAAAGTTGCTGCAGCTAATGCTATAGCTTTACTG
>JAYPBG010000031.1:0-1252 GCA_038124075.1 Gammaproteobacteria bacterium | reverse complement strand
AAATAAAACCTGAGTTGGCAAAAGAGACGCGTGACGATGTCATTATGGCGACCGGTCGTAGCGATTACCCCAACCAAGTCAATAATGTGTTGTGTTTTCCCTATATGTTGCGTGGTGCGCTCAATGTTCGAGCGACTGAAATTAATAGTGAGATGAAAAGAGCGGCGGTTGAGGCGATTCGTCAAATTGCCAAAGAGACGGCATCGGCAGAGCTCAGCAATGATTATAATGAAGGCGCTCTGCAGTTTGGGCCGGACTATATTTTGCCTAAGCCCACCGACGAGCGCCTCTACGAGCGTGTGACACAGGCGGTAGAAGCGGCGGCGATTAAGTCCGGTGTTGCTAAAGCCACTTGACAAGTACTGTACCGTTGTTGCCTTCCTCACCTAGCCTGCTGGGTGTAGTGCTTGGTGACGACCTTAAACCTACCCGCAATAAACCAGTCGTTATCACTGTCTTCAATGGGCTTTCCAATCTCACGATCGGCCAGGGTGATCAGGTCGTTATAGAAGGTTAGAGGGCTCATGGAGGCAGTGCGGGTGTTACAGAGCCCAGCTGCCTGTTGACTGCCGCTGAACTGTGTCAATAGGTCTACTTTGAGTTGGCCGACTTGTACCTCAGAACGGATCACAGAGGCTTTCATAGTAAGGTCATGAATATCTAAATGCTGTTTAAAAAAGTTGATGATTTTCGCCCGTGTCACCGCATCTCCGAACATTGAGGGGCGCGGTCGTTCAAGGTCATCGGTGCATTCAGTACCAGGGTGACCTGTGGAGGATAAGCAGGAGAATTGACCTTCGGGTTTTAAGAGAAGCGCTGCATAGATGAGCAGGTGTATTGGGTTGTCTGTATAGGTCGCAGGGCCGTAGCTGTCGAGAATCAGGTCTGCTTGTCCACGGTGTTGCTCCAGTAATATAGTGTTGTTGGGCACAAGTGTGTAGTAGACATGGTCGATGGCGTTTTCGCCTTTAAGGTGTTGCTCTTCATTGAGTTTTGTGCCGCTGACCGCAATGGTGGTCATTGCGTGGTTCCGTTGGTGGGCCGCTTCTTTTATTTCATAGAGTAAGCGCCCGCTGCCGGCGCCGAAATCGATGACGGTTGAGTGGTTGGGCAGCTCTGTCAGCAACGGAGGCAGTGGCAGGGTCGTTTGAGTATCAAAATCTTGAAGACGGTGAAAAGTATGAAGGGCACCGATGTTTTCAAGAGCGCGGTTTTGGGGCCACGTTGGCGCGTTTAAAGGATCGCCATAAAG
>JAYPBG010000030.1:9819-18185 GCA_038124075.1 Gammaproteobacteria bacterium | reverse complement strand
ATACCGTGGTATCGACATTTGCTTTATGGGGGATATCGCAACTGTCGGTTGCGTTTATCGATACGTTGGTCGCTGCACGCTATAAGTCGCTGATACCGGCCATGTATCTTGCCACTATATTTGAGTATGGGATGAGGTTAGGGTATGTTGCTCAATATAAGCCTATAAAAACCGTCGAAGTTCCACCGGGTGCAAAAATGAATGCGCCTATGCTTGTGGTACTCTCTGTGCTGTTTGCCCTCTCTCTTAAACCACAGAACAGCAGTGACAATAAAGAGAATAACCAAGGTGACTCAGAGCGCGAACCAGGTCGTGATTCTGGCGTTCAGTAGCGCGCGGAGGGAGCCCTCTTATGCATAGCAATTTACCTGTTATTCATCCACTTGTTCGCCCGCTTTCTCAGGCGTTAGGTGGCCCCCATCAGAAAAAAACGCGAGAGGCTGACCTCTCTCCTTTATCCGGTCAGCATCCGACTGGAAAAGTAGTCGCCGACAGCGGGTCTATGTTAAGCCCTTTAGAGCAGGATGCCTTCCCTATAGGGGAGGGCATTGAGACCGAGAGCCCGTTGACGCTAAGCGATCTGTCTGTTCTGTCTGATGAATCAGCAGAAGGGGGCGCGTCTCTTGTTGAAGAAAGGAGTGGTTTGAACCAGTTTGTGAGTCGATATATTTTAGGGTATACCGATAGAGATCTGGCTTTTAGTGATATTGCGCGTGCCGTCGAGTCTAACCCATCGGTTGATCTTGAATTGTTGACGCGTCAAATGGCAGAGCAGTATATTTACTCGAAACAGACCGGTAAACCGGAAGAGGCGATCGTTCAAATTTATCTTCTGGCTAATCAGTTTGCAGGCCAAGCGTCGACGCTCGGTAATGATAAGCGTATTGAAGTAATCCAATATTTATTGCAGACATTAACGGATAAAAAAGATAGCGATGAGGCGTTCAAAGCCTTCTCAGGTCAAGCGAATGATATTGAGATACTTGATCTGTATGAAGATAGGCATGCATCTAACTCAAGTTACTACGGCTTTAAATCGTTTTTTACGTTAAGTGGAGGTGCAACACTGGTTGCTTTAGGGTTGACGGGGGTGTTTCCACCACTGCTGCCGATTGTGGGCCCTATTACTGTTGGGCGAGTGTTGTGTTTTTCGACTGCCAGGCGCTCTTATATGGCAAGAATGCATGAGGGTAAAATGATTCAACAGCTTCAAGAAATTAAGAGTAATAAAGATATCAAAGTCGAAATCTCATCGTGAACATCTTACGGTATTGACTCTCTAAAGATTGATAGAGAGTCAATACCGCTGTCTATATCTATTCTATATCTATTCTATATCTATTCTATATCTATACATCATCCATGTTGGTGCGCTTTATCTTCTGTTTCAAAGCCCAGTTAGCTGGAGTATAATTCCTTAATCATGTTGTCAGTGCTGCTATCCGTCGACGGCTGTCGGCTGAGGTCAGTCATGAAACTTGACATGTGTAAAAATGAATTTTACGAACGAAATACTAGGAAGTTAATTATGAAACCATTGAGTCCGATGGATCAGATGTTTCTTTGGGCTGAGCGTCGTCAACAGCCTATGCATGTGGGAGGGCTCATGCTCTTCTCTTTTCCAGAAAATGCCGGACCTGCGCACATTACGCGTCTTGCTGAGCAGCTGCGTGAATATAAAGTTCCCCAAGCCCCTTTTTCGAACCGACTTGTAAATAAGTGGGGACGCTACTACTGGAATTATGATAAACAGTTTGATTTAGAGCACCATTTCCGTCATGAGGCCTTACCAAAACCGGGGCGTATACGTGAGCTTCTGGCCTGGGTCTCCGCAGAGCACAGTAATTTAATGGATCGTGAGCGGCCACTTTGGGAGTGCCACCTGATTGAAGGGGTGAGAGGTAAACGGTTTGCGCTCTACTCAAAAGTGCACCACTCAATGATCGACGGCGTTTCGGCCATGCGGATGCTGTCTCATGCGCTCTCTGAAGATGAGACGCAACGGAATATGCCCCCGTTTTGGGCCATGCCACCCCATGAATCCAAACGGGTGCGAAAGGCGCTCGGCGTTGGGCGTTATCTACAATCGTTTGTGCGTGCTGGGAAACAGGCGTCAACCTTTCCTGTCGTGATGAAAGAGATTGGGCACTCATTGATTGAGGTTAATCGAAAAAAACATCGTCAACACTCCGACTATGTCTCTGTGTTTCAGGCCCCTAAAAGTATCTTGAACCAGTCCATCACGGGGTCTCGCCGATTTGCAGCACAATCTTACTCCATGGAGCGGCTGCGTACGATCAGCAAAGCATTTGATGCGACGTTAAACGATATTGTGTTGGCCATCTGTGGCAGTGCGTTACGTGACTATTTGATTTCTCAGAATGCGCTCCCCAATGAGCCGCTTATTGCACTGGTGCCTGTTTCGATTCGACACGATGACAGCATTGGTGGTAACCAGGTTGCAGGCATACTTGCAAACTTAGGCACCCATATTGCCGATCCAGCCAATCGATTGATGACCATTAAGGCTTCAGTAGAGCAGGCGAAAGAGCGCTATTCTAAAATGTCCTCTGAAGAGATTCTGAACTATACCGCAATGAAGATGCTCCCCGCGCTGCTGCATATGTCGACGGGTGCCATGCCGAAGTGGCAGGCGTTTAATGTGGTTATTTCAAATGTCCCTGGCCCTAAAAAACCGCTTTATTGGAACGGCGCACAGCTGCAAGGCACCTATCCCATCTCGATACCGGTCAATCAGATCGCATTAAATATTACGACCGCCAGCTACATTGATCAGATGGAGTTTGGCTTAACAGGGTGTCGAAGAACACTGCCCTCTATGCAACGGCTGCTTGATTATTTAGAGAACGGCATCCGTGAGCTTGAGGTGGCAGCAGGTATTGTTTAGTCGCTGTTTAAGTGTGGTTTAATAAAGTGTGATTTAAGATTTAATATAATCATTATTAGATCAGGTTATTAAAGTAGTTTTGAAGTAGTTTTAAAGTAGTTTTAAAGTAGTTTTAAAGTAAGAAGCGAAGAGGGCCAATCTTGTGATATGGCCCTCTAGGCCGTGGTTTACGGTCACTGGAGTCCCTGTTACAGGAAGTACACTTAATCCCTTGCGAAGAGCGGCATAGGCTCTTCAACGCTCGCCTGATATTTGACGGAGAAGGTTGAGAAGGCCGTCAAAGCATGCTCTAGATCAACCCCCTCTTTAAGAGCGAAGGCATCAAAACCGCAGCGATACATCAAAAAGAGCTGATCATGAAGGACATCGCCCACGGCGCGTATCTCACCTTTATACCCTAACTCCTGACGTAATATTCGAGCCAATGAGTAGCCGCGCCCATCTGTGAAAAGTGGGAAGGGTATGGTGATGAGTGCGATGTTGTTCAAATCACCAGGCAATTCAGTGGGTTCGCTGGTGTTCTCCAGTGCAATACCGGTAGGGGCTGTGCGTTGAGCAAGCTGGGTATGCGATGCCTCCCATATTGACAGGGGAAGCAGCAGTGCCTCTTCAGCCGCCACTAAGCGCTCGATCTCTTCTGCGCTCGGGCCGCCCGCTGTATCGGCATCGTCGCTGGCGCTTTCAACGCTTTCAACGGCTTGCCAGAGGTTGTCGATGATTTCAGGTGTATTGCCGTTTAATTTAATGAGCTTTTGCATAGACTGCCTCCTTATAGGGGTCTAGACCGATACGTTGATATGTGGCAAGGAAGTTTTCACCTTCGATCCTCTTGTCCACATAAACGGCAACCAATTTTTCAATGACAGAGGGGACATCCTCTTGGCTGAATGAGGGGCCAAGGATGCGACCAATGGCGGCGTTACGACCGGAAGAGCCACCGATTGAGACCTGATAGAATTCGGCCCCTTTCTTATCGACACCCAGGATGCCGATGTTACCAATGTGGTGATGACCGCAGGCGTTCATACAACCTGAGATGTTCAGCTCAATCTCGCCCAGGTCATAAATGTAGTCAAGGTCGTCGAAGCGGCGCTGAATCTCTTCAGCAATGGGAATCGATTTGGCGTTGGCCAGTGCGCAGAAATCACCACCGGGGCAGCAGATCATATCGGTAATATGGCCCATGGTGGGTGTTGCAAGGTTCAGCGCTTTGAGCTCAAGCCAGAGGTCGTAGAGCTCATCAAGCTTCACGTCGGGCAGGCAGAGGTTCTGATGGTGGCTGACGCGTACCTCAGCGAAGCTGAAACGCTCTGATAGGTCAGCTACCTGAAGCATTTGGTCACCGGTGACATCGCCGGGTGCTACACCGGTCGGCTTCAGGCAGAGATTGACAATGCGATAGCCGGGTTGTTTGTGCTCAACGGTGTTGTGGCGGAACCAGAGATCAAAACCGGGCGAACTGGCACGTTTTTCATCCAGGATCTCTGAGGTGGCGGGCAGTGCGGCATACTCTGGATCGACAAAGTGTGCTTGCAGGGCTTCGAACGTAGGCGCCGGCACGGTAAGCGGACCGTCTTTAATCTTTTGCCACTCTTCATCAACGCGTTGGGCAAACACCTCTGGGGTCAACGCTTTTACGAGGATTTTGATTCTCGCTTTGTATTTGTTGTCACGTCGGCCGAAACGGTTATAGACACGCAGGATGGCTTCAAGGTAGGTAAGCAGGTGCTGCTTCTCTAAAAAGGGGTTGATGGTCACACCGACAATCGGGGTTCTTCCTAGGCCGCCGCCTACAAGGATCTGAAAGCCGGTCTCCCCTTGGTCATTCTTAACGATGTAGATGCCAATGTCGTGGACTTGAACCGCCGCACGGTCGCTGTCTTGTGCGCCGTTAACTGCGATTTTAAATTTCCGCGGTAAGAACGCAAACTCTGGATGGAACGTGGACCACTGGCGAATCAGTTCGCAGTAGGGACGGGCATCTTCAACTTCATCAGCGATAACGCCCGCATAAGGGTCGGTGGTCACGTTACGGATGCAGTTGCCGCTGGTCTGAATGCCATGCATCTGCACAGTGGCCAGGTCTGCTAAGATATCGGGTACTTTTTCAAGTTGTGGCCAGTTGTACTGGATGTTTTGACGGGTGCTGAAGTGGCCGTAGTTTTTGTCATACTTTTTGGCGACATTGCCCAGCATGGCCAGCTGTTTGGCTGAAAGCAGTCCATAAGGGATGGCGACGCGCAGCATGGGGGCATGGCGTTGGACGTAGAGTCCATTTTGAAGTCGGAGTGGGAGGAATTCGCTCTCGGACAGTTTCCCAGCGAGGTAGCGGTCTGTCTGCTCTCGAAACTGTGAAACGCGTTCGTCGACAATGGTTTGATCGTGTACAGAGTATTGGTACATGGTAGTCTCAGGGTTCAATAAGGTTGATGAGTGTACTTATATGCACTAAGGAGTGCACTTAGGTGCGTAATTTAGCTTAATTAGTGACGTATATAAAGAGGTGTCGCGCTTTTTTGTCGGTTCTCTTGCGCTACGCAACCCTCTATGCAAGCCTATGCGATCGGCTCAGTAGGGTAGGTTTGACACTTTTTGCAGCTCATAAATTCATCAGGGTCATGTGAGCAGATGATCTCAATGTTGTGCGTGTCATCTAAATACAATTGTCGAAGCTTGTCCAAGTTATGCTGTCGCTCATGATTATTGCTGTCAGAGATCTTGTGGAACAGGTGCAGCAGAGAGCGATCTCTCTTCGATGGACGCTTACTGTTTAAGGAAGGCTCCAGCTCTGTGCGTCTTAAGTAGAGATCCCCCGCGTGCAAGATCCAGCCTTGAGGTGTTGAGACTGCAACCCCACAGTGACCTCGTGTATGGCCTGTAAGAGGGATCAACAGGATCTCGGTCAAATTGTCCTGAAGCACCGTAATGCGCTCAAAGCCGTACCAGGTTTCAGTGGTGATGGTGTGTGCCTTCCAGTTAGGCGTGTGCGCCCACTGTTTTGGTTGATAACGGCGCCGTTCAGTGAGCGTTTTAGGCTGCTCTGCGGCGGCAAGCTCCCGGTCAAGCAGATGCACAGTGGCCTTGGGAAAATCGGCAATGCCACCGGCATGATCTGGGTCGAGGTGCGTGAGTATGATGTGCTCAACTTCGTTGGCCTTGAAGCCAAGAGATTGGATCTGTTCAATCGCGGTCTCTTCAGGGTTAAAAGAGGGGCGCGTAAGCAAAGGAAAGAGCCCATCTGTAAGCGTCGTGTGCAAAATATCACGATAGCCAAGGCCTGTATCCACCAGCACCAACCCCTGATCGGTTTCAACCAGCAGACAGTGACAGACCAAGTGTGGGTTATCCGATCGACCGGTTTTGCCCATTAGCAGTTGGTTGCCCACGGGACAGAGTGTAGCGCAGTTTAAGTGATGTACGGTTAAGCTCATATCAGAGGGGTCAGTGCCTTGGTTGAATTGTGGTCATGGTTTGTGGTTAAAGCTCCCTTATTATTAGACGCCATGCTCGTAATCGTCAAAGGATATGGAAGGATATTGGTGGTGGAGGATATGGACTGGAAGGATATGGGACATCCATATAATTTCGATATAATTTCGGTTTAGGACACCCATATTATTGGGGGGGTTGGGGCACTAAATTTATGGGTGTCCCATATTACTTCCATATTACTTGTCCGATATTACTTGTCCATATTAATAATCTATATCAACCCCATATCAATACTAAAATAACTAACCAACAGGTCAACCAAAAAACCAGTAGGCAATGATAATGGCGGTTACAATGCCTGCTAAATCGGCGATCAGCCCACACACTAGCGCATGTCGAATATGACGGATGCCAACCGAACCAAAGTAGACCGCCAGCACATAGAGGGTTGTTTCGGTGCTGCCCTGCATAATCGCAGAGAGGCGCCCGGCAAAACTGTCAACACCATGATGATTCATGGTCTCAATCATCATGGCGCGCGCACCGCTGCCGGAGAGCGGTTTCATAAACGCGGTGGGGAGTGCATCGACAAATCGACTGTCCATATTCAGAGCATCACAAAGCGATTTGAACAGCGCCATGACCATGTCAAGTGCCCCGCTGGCACGAAAAACACCGATCGCAACCAACATCGCAATTAAATAGGGGATGATGCGCACAGCGACACTGAACCCCTGTTTGGCACCCGAAATAAAAAGAGAGTAGATATCGAGCCGTTTATAGAGGCCACTGACTAAAAAAAGCATCACCAGAGACATGAGAATAAAATTACCGACAAAGGTTGAATAGAGCCCCATGCTGCTAGGATCCATGCTCGAAAGTGTATAGACAAGCCCTGAAAGCAGAAGCGTATACCCGCCCAGATAGGCCAGGACAACCGGGTTGAGCATGGGCAAGCGCTGTACCCACCCGGTAACAATCAAGCCTACCAGTGTTGACGCGCTGGTGGCTAACACAATGGGTACAAAGAGGTCGGTCGGTTCAGCGGCCCCTTGTTGAGCGCGATAGAGAAAAATGGTGATGGGCAGCAGCGTTACGGATGAGGTGTTGAGGACTAAGAAGAGAATTTGAGGGTTGCTGGCCTGAGTCGGCGATGGGTTAAGGCTCTGTAAAGCACGCATCGCCTTTAAACCCATGGGGGTGGCGGCATTATCAAGTCCCAGCATGTTCGCGCCCAAGTTGAGTGTCATCGCACCCACGGCAGGGTGCCCTTTAGGCACCGAAGGCATGAGTCGACACAGCAGCGGCTCCAGCGCTTTAGCGAGCAGATTCGCCAGTCCACTGGCCTCAGCAATCTTAAAGAGCCCTAGCCAAAGACACATCAGCCCTGTCAACCCCAGTGCAATCTCAAAACCGAGTTCCGACATTTTAAAGAGCGAATCGACCAGATCAGAGAAGAGGGTCAAGTCGCGTTCAAAAATTGTACGATACAGCGCGGTAAAAAAACCACACGCGATGAGGAAAAACCAAAAAAGTGCTAACATACGTTGTCCAAACAGCATGGGTATGGGTGGAAAGTACGTGATAGTACCTCACGTTGGGTAATCAATAATAGTCAGCAAAATAAGGAATAGTAACTTTAAAAGGAGAATCTTATGATAAACAGCGTGACAGTATCAGGCTCAGGCTCAGGCTCAGATATAAACCAAGCTAAAGGTGCGCAGAGTGGGTGGTTTTCAGGGCGTTTCAACGTTATTAACCCTAAATCAGAGGTCTTAGCGCGCATGGATAGCTGTGTTCGACATCTGTCTGAGTGTTCTAGAAAAGAGGGGGGGCAGATCTTCAACGAGGCTCATCCAGAGCAACAGGCTTATCTGGTCTATGGTCGATCGCCGAGCAGGTTGGGAGCGTCACGCTTAGCCGACCGAATCGAATTGCACTTTGAGGGCAAGCCTGCATTAACACTCCAAGAACATAAGATACAATATGGTTTGCTCCAGAAGTGGTTTAGACTGTTCTGCGCGCT
>JAYPBG010000030.1:8895-9809 GCA_038124075.1 Gammaproteobacteria bacterium | reverse complement strand
GAGGATCATAACGGTCATTCCACACTTAGAGTGGCAGAACCATTAATTAAACAGCGCACGGCCCTGCAAGCGGTCTGTATACCTCTTTCATTCCAGGCGGCTAAACGGCTTATCGAGCAGTTGGAGAAAAAATGTTTAAACCCTTTAGAAAGTAACCTATACGAAGATGTGACGCGCATATTAAGAGAGATAGAGGTACCAGAAGCGCCGCTAATAGATACCTTGGCGTTGGATGCAGAAAAACACGCTATAAACAGACGAAGAGAAGCGGTTGTTAATAGTCAAAACGGCCTGATCAGCCAAGGTGAGCCTGATAGCGTTGAGGCTTCAATGGGAAAACCTGAAACTGAAACTGAGAGTGAGAGTGCATCGTTCGAAACAGCCAAACAAATAAGCAGTGATACAGACAGTGATACAGACAGTGATCCAGGCAGTGAGCTGGTATTCGACCGATTCATAGTCAGAGAATATGACAGAGATGATCAACCGATTGCGATACCTTCTAGACTTTTAGCCATGCAAGCTGATGATCTTCAGCAGCCTGCATGGTAAGTAGAGCACAATAAAGAAACCCTGAAAAAAGCAGAGTGTTCTACTTTAAATAGAGCGTCGTTCCCACTTTGGTCTGATATTTAGGGTCCGACGCTTCTTCCCATTCGCCACAACGTCCAAGCATGAAAAGGTTTTCAGGTTTTTCAGGTGTGATGCCAGGCAAGCTAGGGTGTTCAGGTATCACCCCAGGAAAGGAGACGTCTATGCTGTTGAGTGATTCCAATCCAAAAAGTATTGGATTGGAATCATTAGGTTGACTGGAAAGATTGATGCAGCCTTCGTTATGGAAAGGGGGTTCGTTATGCATCAAGCTTTGTATTTGGACCTTATCCCCCCATGTTCGAATACCCCATATGCTGCTG
>JAYPBG010000030.1:5122-8885 GCA_038124075.1 Gammaproteobacteria bacterium | reverse complement strand
TGTGGCATGTATTTGATTTTCCACCTTGAATAGGGGTCGTTGTTTTTTGCAACACACTTTTCTCTTTTTAAACCCTGGTCATCATGGTTTAAGCAGTGGGTATGGTCGTGAGCGTCAGTAAAAGAAATGGAGGTGTTGTATTTATTTTTATTTTTATATCGTGGAACACACGAGAGACCATTCATATTGATGTATCCTTTAGGGCATATATGAGTCTCCCCTTTTTTAACGATTAACCAGTTCCATCTGGCCATCATTTTGTCATGCGCTGTGATTGTATTGAGGCTTTGGAAGTGCTCGTAATTCATCACGGAGGAGACCCCAAAAGGGTGCTGGGCATCAGAGTCGCTAAACGCCGTTTGATGGCCCAAGCCAAACAAATGCCCCATTTCGTGCAGTAGAATACCAGAGTTGACTTCATGTATAGTGCACCTTAATTCAAAGTATTCATTATGCGCTCCACACGTTCCGCCATTGTATTTTACAATACGAAAAGGCTGTGGGTCTTGAAGGTTCATACTGTTTTTAGTCGGGTCTATGTCGTCACAATCCTCTTGGGTCTCCGCTCGCAAGTCCAACTTAACTTTCTTGATAGGGAAGCCCTTATAGTTCTTCACAGCTTTGAGCCAGCTGTCTAATGCCCACTGAGTGCCCTCTAGTCTAGCATCCGCGTCAGCACTCCCTAACGCGTCGCCCGTGTGAAAGTCGTAGACGCACGCAGGAAACGCCTCTATGTTTCTTAAGCCGTTGATGTCATGATGAGCTTTTAGTCTAGCCAGTATGGAGTAATCTGTTATCCAGTTAAGCGTATTTTTATTGCTGTCGTCGTAATATGCATTAACATGACTGCAAGTGAATAAATACAGTACGGCCAAACAAAAAGACCAAGTATGCTTCATGGAAAATTACCTTATATTTGTTTGTTGGTTGATAATGTTTAATATTAAGTTAATAAATTGATCAAAGCTTAGTGTATCCGAAGTGCAGAGGTGCTTGTGCATCTAAAGCGTTTTAAATTTGTAAATCTTTGTTTTTTTCTTAGTCTCTTTATTTGTTAAGTCTAGGTTTCAGAAAAGTGGTGTGGCATGTAGGGGGGGTATATCTGCCCTTTGTGTTGGTGCTGTATGAAGCCTGTTGTACCAGCATCATGTATACGCTCAGCGGCTTGGGCTCGTCGGGCGCTTAGGTACATTGCTTGTCAAGCAGCTATATCGCTGCGCGTGATGCTTGGGGCACGTTTCATTCTTTAACGGTTTGTTCGCTGCCTACCAGGTGTTTGACCAAATTTCGATTTTCTGCCTTGTTTAGCTGAAAATCTTCATCTTTATAAAAGGTTTCAGACAATAATGACTGAATGGACTCAATGTCCTGTTCGCTATAGTCATTATAGTCATAATAAGAAAGCTTACTCGCGGTATTGCAGTAGGTTATAAGTTCGCGATAATCTTCTTGAAAGTTTTTTTTATCTTTTAAGAGCTCACCTAAAGAAGATAGCAAAGTAACATACTGGGTAGGGTCGCCATCTTTTTTGATGGCGCCTTCCTTGACAAGATGCTCAAGATTCGGCCCGACTTTAATGCGGCCACTCGTACCTTTCAGCCATGAGCAAAATTCCAGATCAATTGCTTTGATACAGCCATCCTCGCCTAACACCCAGTTGGCAAGGCCGCTATCTTCATTATACAGGCCGAAGTTGTTGAGCTTTTGCAAAGCCGATAACATATTGTTTAAATTGGTATAAATAAATTTTTTCCTGGTCAGCTTTTCAAGAGAGTTAAACTTTTCAGATTCAATCAGTGACTTAAAATCTTTTATACCTTTTTCCATCACTGTGCACAGCTGATTGTTTTCATTATAGCCAAAGGATTTATAAGATATAAGGTTGTCGCTTTGAATGCTGTTTATTATTCTTAGCTTGCGTAAAATAAGCAAGTTTTCTGTTTTGTTACTGCCGGAGTTATCATTAAACACCTTTTTCGCATACTCAGCACCATCGTGACTGCATAAAGTAACTTGACCTTCGCCACCTTTACCGAGAAGGTGTGCCTCGCCAGTTTTTGGGTCAATGCAATCTTTATAGTTTTGCAATTTGCTCTTAAAGCCTTCGTTTTCATCAAGGTTATGGATCGCATTATCGTCAAAGTTATCGTCAAAGTTATCGTCAAAGTTATCGTCAAAGTTATCGTAATCACCCCAATGATGAGAGCTGCTATCCGACTGCTTATCGTCAAAGTTATCGTATTCACTCCAATCATGAGAGCTGCTATCCGACTGCTTATCGTCAAGGTTATCGTATTCACTCCAATCATGACAACTGCTATCCGACTGCTTCCCTGTGCTACTGTTAAAAGAATGGATTGGCTTTTCTCTCCGTGTTGCCTCTGTCGACATAGGCTCCATTTCATGTGACTTTCTTTTATGCGAGACGTGAGCGCTTTCTGATTCACCTATCTTGGCCGTCAAATTATCACGACATGGCTGTTTCATATGGTCATCAGATATTGAGGGGCTTCTGGGTGGGGTATTTCTCGAGAGAGTATCAATTTGAAAGGTCCCTAAAGGACTATTTTTTTTATTTGATACTTTTCGATTAGCATCAAGATTTTGAATGCTTTTGAGGCTTTCTGATGGAGTAATATTGGTCATGAGTACCTTGCTAGTATTAGAATTAGTGTTAAAATAATCTATATTTTTTTATAACGGCGTTCATCGTTATTTTAAGAGAGACACGAGAACCTTGCACCCATTTATAACATCGCTCCGACCTTAAGTCAACTCAATTCTAAAGCATACCATTAGCATCATCACTTTAGGTGATTGGCACTTAGAAAAAGTTTGTCCTCTTTGGTATATAACCACTTGACAAGTACTGTACCGTTGCTAAACAGTAACTTCAAACAGCAACGGCAAGCATGGGTTTCAAGTAAGGTAAAGAAGAGCGAACAGTGGCAATTTCAAGAGGTTTTGAGCTGGATTTAAGAGTGGTTGTACTGTTTGGCTAAGTTGCGTCCGAGTTGCATCATATGCACCTGGTCGGGTCCATCGGCGAGCCGTATGGTGCGTGCGTATTGGTAACCGCGCGCCAGATTAAAGTCTTGGCTCAAACCTGCGGCACCATGTATCTGAATGGCGCGGTCGATCACTGTGCAGGCCATGCTGGGCGCGACAATTTTAATCATTGAAATGAGCGCTTTGGCGGCTTTATTCCCACCTTGATCCATCTTTTCAGCCGCTTTAAGGGTTAATAGGCGTGCTTGCTCGATCTCACAGGCTGACTTGGCAATATCCTCTCGAACCGATTGCTGCTTACTCATGGGTTGACCAAAGAGTGTGCGCTGTTCAGCGCGCGCTGCCATCTGTTCCAACGCCCTTTGTGCCTGCCCTATGAGGCGCATGCAGTGGTGTATGCGTCCGGGTCCTAGGCGCCCTTGAGCGATCTCAAAGCCTCGGCCTTCGCCTAAAATGAGGTTTTGGGTGGGTACGCGGACATGATCAAAGATGATTTCAGCGTGTCCTTCAGGGGCATCGTCATAGCCGAACACGGTCATGGGGCGGATCACCTTAACGCCGGGTGTATTCATGGGCACCAGCAGCTGGGATTGCTGGGCGTGGCGGTCGGGGTTGTTGGGGTCCGTTTTGCCCATAACAATTAAGATTTTACAGTGTTGGTTCATCGCGCCGCTGATGTAAAACTTGTGACCATGAATAATATATTCATCCCCATCACGAACAATCTGCGTTTCAATATTGGTTGCATCTGAGG
>JAYPBG010000030.1:0-5112 GCA_038124075.1 Gammaproteobacteria bacterium | reverse complement strand
TCTGAGGAGGCCACTGTGGGCTCGGTCATGGCGAAGGCGGAGCGGATCTGACCGTCGAGAAGGGGTTCGAGCCACTGCTTTTTCTGCGCGTCTGAGCCATATTTAGCCAATACCTCCATATTGCCGGTATCGGGTGCGCTGCAATTAAAGGCTTCTGCACCGATGATGGATCGACCCATAATTTCAGCAAGCGGGGCATAGTCCAAATTGCTGAGCCCAGGGCTGTATTTGCCGTAGACAGGGGGCAAGAATAGATTCCAGAGTCCCTCTGATTTTGCTCTTTTTTTGAGCGTTTCCATGATCGGTGGGGTTTGCCAGCGCGCCTGCTCGAGCTGCTCAGCATAAACGGCTTCGGCGGGGTAAATATGCTCATTCATAAAGTGGGTGATGCGCTTGATTAATGTTTGTACTTTTGGAGAGTAATCAAAGTTCATAGCCTGCCTTAGCCTTGCCTATTTTCACATGGGTTCATGTTACCCCACTTGCTGAGTGCACGCATCGGTTTTTGACGTTGGAAAAGGGGCGATTGAGATGTCTCACGCTTGAATCTTTTGTGGAATTGCCCATAATGCATCAGCCGTAAATAACCTTTGTGGTATCTCGTCTATTAAGTTGTTGATTAAGTTGTTGATTGAGATAATGGTTAAAATATAGGCTTTTTGTGATCAATTGGGGGAGTCGTTTGATTAGCAGTCGTTTGATTAGCAGTAGTGTGGACAGCCGTAATGTGAACAGCAGACGTGTGGACAGTCGTCACATATGAATCAGGCGTTACACTATGCTCCGCTAAACAGCTCTAGGCTTGTTCGTTTCTTATCCGATCTTCACGTGTGTGCCGCAGACTACTCGACGAAAGATTTTGGTATGCGCTTGAGTGCACTCATTGATTTCTCTGACTCTATTGTTCTATCGACCGCTCATAGAAACCTCTCGGATGTTGTCTTTGATCAAAACAGTACAACGGCTGAAACGTCGCAGCAGGCGTTCTTAAATGTCAGGGCGCTCTTGGTTGAGTCTATTGTAAAAAGTACCACGCCTAACGGTACCAGTGTCGGCACGGCGGATGCCCGTATTAAACCACCACCGCTGCAGCCTCACAAAGAAGCGTCGGCCACTGATGTGTTGGACTTTGAGCCTTACCACCGATTTTATGCGGCGCACCAGCGTGATATGACGGCTCGGTTAAAGCCGTTGAGATCACACCTCAGAGAGGCGTTGTCAGGCTATTCCCCTGAGCTCGCAAGGCTTGCAGAGCTGGATACGGCGTTGGATGAGACCCTGTTGGCACAGACGCGAAAATTTTTTAGTGTGATCCCCAAGCTGCTCAATCGACATTTTGACGACTTAGTTCCCTATCATAATGTGGGTGAGAGTCATAAGGTGGTTCAAGGTTATGATGACCCCGTTCAGTGGATTCAAAAAGGGGCGTGGTTGGAACGATTCTACAATAATATGCAAACGTTATTACTTGCGGAACTTGAAGTGCGCTTACAGCCCTTACTGGGCTTGCTCGAAGCGTTAATGGAAGCATCAGATAAAGAGGTAAATAGAGTCCATGATTAGAAGTTTTTCCGTTGCAGCCGGTGTGTTGGGTGCCTTGGTGATTGCATGGATGGCGTACGGTTTTGTGGGTACCGATGTTTTAGCCCTGATGGTGACTGTGGTGATTGGCATGGTTTACTGTGTTGGCTGTATTGAGCAATATCAATTTAAGCGCGCAACGGCCTCCCTTGCTCGGGCGTTGGATGAAGCCGCTGGGCCAGTCAACAGTCTGGATCGCTGGCTCGATCTGTTGCATCCATCGCTACAGAATGCCGTGCAGACCCGTATTGAAGGTGAACGAGTCGGGCTGCCGGCACCGATGCTGACCCCATATTTGGTTGGATTGCTGGTGATGTTAGGGTTGATCGGCACGTTTGTGGGCATGGTTGTGACGCTGCAAGGTGCGGTGGTCGCACTGGAAGGCTCTACTGAATTGCAAGCCATTCGCGCTGGGCTTGCCGCGCCAATTGGGGGGTTAGGGTTGGCGTTTGGTACATCGGTCGCCGGTGTAGCGGCGTCTGCGATGCTCGGATTGATTTCGACGTTAAGTCGTCGTGAGCGTATGATGGAAGCGGCGCGTTTAGATCGTAACATTCATACGGTATTTCGTGATTTCTCTTTAGTTCACAATCGTAAGGAGACCTATAAAGCGCTTCAGTATCAATCGGATGCGCTGCCTAAGGTGGTCGACAAGCTTGCTGCAATGGCGGAGCAGTTAGAGCAGATGGGGGTGACGATTGAGCGTACGCTGACGCAGAAGCAAGACCAGTTGCATAGCAACATTGCTGAAACCTATCAAATGCTTGCAGAGTCGGTTGATGCTTCATTAAAGCAAACGCTTTTGGAAAGCAGCCGCTCCGTCGGTGAGGGGATTCAGCCGATTGTCCTGGCTGCAATGGCGTCCGTTAATAAAGAGTCACAGCAGGCTTATCAGAAAGTAAGTGAGCTTGCGCAGGAACAGATGAAAGCGCTTTCTGAAGGTTTCACTCAAACCGCGCAAGATGTCACACACGCTTGGCAAAAAGGGGTTGCGTCGCATCAGCAGATAAACGAGCGATGGGCTGAGAGTGTGAGTGAATCGTTTGACCACTTTAAATCTGAATGTTCAGCGGTTTCAAATCAACTTATTCAAACGTTTAGCGCACAGACCTCTGAGTGGTTGAAACAACAGCTGAACCACGATGATCTACGCTCACAGGCTCTGAGGGAAACGCTGACTGAATCAGAACAGAAGTTGGCGGCCACGCTTGAGCAAACCTCAACGCAATTCTCGGATGAAATGCACAATATGGTCGAGCAGCAGCGTGAGCTGGTGAGTGCCAGAGTCGCCTCTGAACACGCATGGATGGAGGGTCATCAGAGCCGTATTGTTGAGCGTAACGAATTCATGAATGCCTTGCGCGCGCTGCTCACGTCAGTGGATCAAACCAAAAAGTCAGCGCGAATCGATTGAAGCATTAACCCGCTCATCGTCTGAGGCGCTGTTCGATACGAGCCGTCATTTTTCAGAGCATGTCGATGCAGGGCTATCAAAAATAAAGGGCATCGCTGATCAGGTGTCGGGTGGGGCTATTGAGTTGTCGACGCTGGGGGAAACCTTCGGTGTGGCCGTAGATCAGTTCAGTCGGTCGAATCAGGCACTCATCAGCAGCTTGGATCGTATTGAATCGTCACTGGAGAGCTCAACCGTTCGCAGCGATGAGCAGTTAGCCTATTATGTGAATCAAGCTCGAGAGATTATAGATCACAGCATGATGTCACAAAAAACACTCCTAGAAGAGCTCAGGCGCATGAAGCCAGGCAGCAAGATGCTGAGCTGTGCCGTTAGGGGCGTGATGCGGTTAGGAAGACGTCATAAAGTGAGGCTCGGATAGCTATAGTGACAGAGAGGGGATTATGGATTATTTAGATAACAGTCATACCTCGGCACCACCCATATGGGCCATCTTCGGGGATCTGATGTCTGGGCTGGTGGGCGTGTTTGTATTGCTGCTGGTCTGGGCGCTCGGTGTGCAACTGGAGTTATCGCAATCATTAGCAGAAGAGGTAGAGCAGCGGCAATTAGAAGAGCAACGTCGTTTGGCATTAGAAGAGGCGCTGGCCGGCCCATTGGCATCGGGTCGGGTCACATTAATCCAGGGGCGCATTGGAATCAGTGGCAGTGTTTTATTTGCGTTGAACTCCAGTGAATTGCAGCCAGAGGGTCGACAATTGTTGAAAACATTGGTGGCACCATTGACACTCTATTTGAATGAACGCAGCGAAATGCTGATGGTGAGTGGTTTTACCGATAGCCTACCGATACAAGAGGATAACCTTCATTACGAAGACAATTGGGAGCTCTCGGCGCAGCGAGCACTCACGGTGATTCGTGCGTTGATCGAGCAGGGTATGCCTCCAAAGATGGTCTTTGCAGCAGCGTTTGGTGCACAGCACCCCGTGGCGTCGAATGAAGACAGAGCGGGGCGATCTAAAAATCGCCGTGTTGAGATGGCCCCTGTGCCACAATCAAACTCAAGGCGTTAAAATGTCCCCCGATATCCTCAATAGTGATCAGCACCTTGATAGATGTACCTCTAAGCCCATCGCTGAAATAACAGAGGCGCTTCAGGCATCTCTGCACGCCATGATGGATGAGGGTAAGCATCGATACGATCCGGTGCGCTTTCACTGTATTCAAACGCTGTGCAATAAAGCGATGCAAGCGTCCGCGGCCGTTGCAGAGATTCTCTGTATGAAAGCCGTCAAGGTGCGTGATCAATATGAAGCCGATATAGAGCGCTCATTAGCGGGTGTGTCTGAGTGGGTGAATAGGGCGACTCGATTAAGCCCAGAGAGCAAACCGATGCTGGACTCTTTATTGGCGCGTTATGAGATCCCATTGGCTCAGCGCATGGCGAAGAGAGTCGTGCAGCGGCATGAGGCGAAAGACAAGCCGAGTTTGGCGGCTCTGTTTGTCGATAGTGAGGGTGATTTAGATCACGAGAAGCCATCGTCGTTTGAGGCGCAGTTGCTTCACCAAGAGCGAGCTGTGAAACATCAATTTTCTGGTGATGCTGGCGATGATGGTCCTGAAGGTGTTGCGCAAGGGTATCAATTTTCAGATCTGAAGTCGTATCATCTCTTTAAAGAGTCGAGTGTAAAACTGCATGCCGATCACCTTGTAGCGCAAGCCATTGATGGGGTGCCCGACAACGCAGGGCCATTGAACGCACATCGGCTTGCAGTCAATTCACTTGAAATGATGAAGGATATTTCCCCAGCGTACTTAAGGCGATTTGTCTCCTATATGGATACTTTGTTGTGGTTAGAAAAAAAGACCAAAGCGGAGACATCGACTAAACAGGGTGTAAAGAGGGGTAAATTTAAACCATCTTGATTTGAACCATAAATAATAAAACGCGTTATGCGCATTCGGTGCCTTTTATCATCTTAGTACAACCCCTTCAGTACGCTTGTTCTAGAAAATCCCCATTTTAAACTCGCCCAGTCGATCAATTAATAAAAATTTGAAAGTAGATTAAAAAGTGAGTAATATGGCGGATTCAGGGATATGCGTTTACACTTGTG
>JAYPBG010000029.1:5306-18360 GCA_038124075.1 Gammaproteobacteria bacterium | reverse complement strand
ATTTATGACTGGGATGGCGGAACGTCAAAAGCCGCCCAGCTGGTGATCGAAGTAGAAAGTGGGGGTATTGATAACTCCAGTAACTCCGTACGTCAGCATATAGCGGCGGTGGTTGAGGGGTTAGAGGCGAGAACCTGGACCCCTATTGTCGATACCCTCTATGAAGCTTCGCTCTATTATCGTGGTGACCCTATGTTTTATGGTAAATATCGAGAGATGTTTCGCCAACAATCTGGGGTAACGGATGAGCGTTATAAACGGGTCAGTGTTGCACAGAGCTATACAGGCGGTACGCACGTCTTGCCATCGGGCTGTCCGTCGACGAATTCAAGCAGTACCGCCTGTGACGGCGAGGAGGTTACGGGCACCCCTACCTACATTACGCCCATCAACAGCGCCTGTCAGAGCAATCATATTGTGCTGTTGACCGATGGCCATGCTAATAATAATCATCAGCAATCACGTGATGGTATTAATGCAATGGTCTCCGCTTGGACAGGGCAAAATTGCGAAAATGACAGTAATAATTTTAATCAGCGCTGCTCAAGGGATCTGGTCCGTTATTTGGCCAATGTCGATCAGCAGCCATCCATTGTCGGTTATGATAATATTGTCAATACCCATACCATTGCATTTAATTTAGACAGCACGTCAGCGAGAACCTATCTCTCTGACTTGGCGGATGTTGGCGGAGGCCTGTATAAAGAGGCGGACACAGCGGCAGAGCTGGCGGGTGCGTTTGATGAGATCATCCGCTCTGTGCTCTCTCAGAACGCGACCTTTGTTTCGCCTGGCGCCACCATTAACCAATTTAACCGCTTGACGCATAGGAATGAGATCTATTTTTCTCTCTTTAAACCCAATAATCGAGCCAAATGGCATGGCAACTTAAAGCGCTATAAGCTGCTGGGTGACCCACCTGTCATCTCCGATGTGAATGATGAGAGTGCCGTGGATCTAACCACCGGCTTTTTCAAGGCAGAGTCCCAGAGTGTCTGGTCAACGGACGTGGATGGCAGTAATGTAGAGGAGGGTGGCGCTGCTTATGAGATACCGGAATTGGAGCATCGAAAAGTCTATACCTACCTATCGGAGGTAGAAGGCAGCAGTAAGTCACTGACAAGCGCGACCAATCTCTTTAAAGAGACCAATCTGTTGCTCACGGCCGATCGATTGGGCGTGGATGATGAGACCACTAGGAACAATGTGCTCAAGTGGGCACGGGGTGTGGACAAGCTGGATTGGGATCAAGATCTTGATGAAACAGAGGTGAGGTTTCAGATGGGGGACCCTCTGCACTCGATTCCTGCCTTGGTCACCTATGGTGGCAGTGAAGAGTCGCCCAACATCGTTGTCTTTGTCGGCACCAACGAAGGGTTCCTGCATGCCATTAATACGAGTGACGGTTCTGAGCGTTTCAGTTTTATTCCTGAAGAGCTGCTCGGCAACTTGAAGACCTTTTACGATAACCCCATAGGTCTTTCTCACCCATATGGGTTGGATGGTTCTCCGGTGGTATGGGTGAAGGATAATAATCATGATGGTGAAATCGATGCTGAGAGCGGTGATCATGTCTATCTCTATATAGGCATGCGTCGAGGTGGACGCAACTATTATGCGCTGGATGTGACCAATCTGGATGCACCAAAAATTTTGTGGACCATTAAGGGGGGTGTGGGGGACTACGCAAAATTAGGGCAAACCTGGTCTAAGCCGGTCAAAACCCGTGTCGATATCGATGGTACCGTCAAAGATGTATTAATTTTTGCAGGCGGTTTTGATACACAGCAAGACAGCGTGACAACGATTACACCGGATACCATGGGGAACGCCATTTTTATGGTCGATGCCAGCACCGGCGAACGGTTGTGGGCAGGCTATGATGGCGCCACGGTCTTAATCGGTGAAAACTTTTCCGATATGGATTACAGCATACCGGGGGATCTTGCCATTGTTGATATTAATCAGGATGGCCAAGCGGAGCAGTTTTATGCGGCCGATATGGGTGGGCAAGTTTGGCGTTTTGATATAAACAATGGTGAGAGTATCTCTGGCTTAGTGGATGGCGGTGTCATTGCATCGATTGCGGGTGAGACGGCCGCCTCAACACGACGTTTTTTCAATAAGCCCAATGTGGCGCTCTTCAGTGTTGGAGGGGTTCAGAAGCTCTCGATCAGTATCGGCTCGGGCACGCGGTTTAATCCGTTAAATCGTGTTATGGAAGATCGTTTTTATACCTTATATTCCAGTACGGTCTATGGTAAACCCGACAGCTATGATGCGCTTGATGAAGATGATCTGGTGGATCGAACCAACACCTCTGAGGATGTGGATATATTAAATGGTTGGTACATTCGGCTGCCCAATCAAGGCGAGAAGGTGTTAGCATCGAGTGTGACAGTCAATAACACCATATTTTTTAATACGTATACACCTGATGTTGCTGCCAACGCTTGCCAGGCGGTCGTCGGACAGGGCCGCACCTACGCGGTCAATCTGTTTAATGCCAATGCCGCTTTTGATTTAGATGATGATGGTGAACTGGACCCATTAAGTGACCGTAATCGATTGCTGCACAGTGGTGCAATACCGCCCGCGCCTAAATTGCTGATATCAGAAGAGGGTGTATTAACGCTCTTGGTTGGACCGGAGCAACCCTATAATGACCAGATGCTGGGTGCCATTCGAACTGACCGTTGGTTTAATTCGTACTGGTATGAGCGTTCCGAGTAAAAGAGGAGATGAAGAGGCGTTCTTGAGCTCAAAAAACCGATATTAAGCGTTTAATTTTTTAAGTGAAACCGTGCTGCAGCGCGCACGCCTACTTCATGGGCTTGAAACTTTAAGAAAATATCAAATGCAGTGAACGCGTTATTAAGATGGTCATCCGTTGGGTCATTACGATAGGTGCGGCATGCCTCCAGAAGATGGTTTTCAATCTCTTGGCCTGTGGCGAACGCTCTATCGACCTGGGTGCTGTTTGCTGCAAAGGTGTTTGCCTTTGCAAGTGCCACGGCCTGTTGTTCAGGTGATAAGCACTCGACATCAAAACGGCGCTGCTTAACTTCAAGGTTGATGTTGCTGTCCTGCGTCGCTACTTTAGAAAAGATGCGTGCAAATTGGGGGCGATTTTGATCTTTATAGGCTTGCCATAAGTTATCATCACCACTGGTTTTATTACCCATTCCCCAGCCGTTATGTTTGGACTGCATGTAGCGTAAACTGTTATCTCCTACGTGTTCAGCTATATTGTCCAGTCTATGAGTGCGTACGCCTACTTTTGCTTTCAACTCTAGTGGTCCGAGTAGGGGGCCGGTTCTAGCGGTCAGTGATGCTCCCGCTTTAGATCCGGCAAGGAGTCTTACATACATCAACTCCCAGTGGGGTTTATCTTGCTCACTCAGTGTTGGGTCGACCTTCTCGTGCTGATGCCAGCTGAGTTCGAGAACGGCTTCGCCATCAAGGATGGCTCCAAAAGAGGACCAGTCAATTTGATCTAAACGGTCGACACTTCCCAAATCATCTTTTAAAAATTGGTTTGGATCTATGTGAGGCAGTAGAGTATGAATGTTAGTGCCCGCTTGCAGTTTAATGCGCGCTTTTAAGTAGGTGCCGTCGAGGTCTGGATTAATAAAGTTTTCAACGGTCAGTCGCTCTATCTCAGGTGTTAAGCTGATATTGGCATGCGGTACCGTAGTAGGGACGTTGAGGTGAGCGCGCGCTAAAGCAAAGGTGTGTAGGCTGTCCGCTGTAATGACCGTGCTTAATTGGCGTTGCACATCTTTCACGGCATTAAGATAGATGTTAGGTTGCTTGTAATGGTGTTCAAACTCCTGGATCAGTTTTGCAAAGCCGGGGTCATTGTGTTTGGGCGAGGCGTCGTCGTTAAAAAGGTTTTCATACTTCTGTTTTACATGAAGGTGGTCTGTGATGATTGATCGGATGAATTGCCCTCGCCCTTTTGTGCCTCGTGCTTTTTCTACTTGATGCTTGATCTGTTTTAGGTCTGATCGATAGAGTTTATCTTCTTTCGGAGTACTTTTAAGTTGGTCATATTCATTGACCAATTCACAGTAATCACAAAACTCAGTATGGAGTTGAAGCAGAGTCTGTTTGAGCTCATCTTTTGTTGAACTGTGAGCACTGTTTTGTATCGTGTCAGACGGTGTGCTGAGGGCTTCGCTCTGATCGCTGTAAGAGTCAGACTCATGCGTTATAGCGGTATCGGCATGGCTGGTGTTGAAATCGTGTTTTTTTGATGGGTGAATCTCAAAAAAATCTTCATGCAGGTTGGCCGCCTGAATAAGGTCGATATAGCGATTGTAATTATTGATGATTTCAGCATGTTCAATGTTGGCGCTTGCTAATTGGTTTAAGCCTGAAATGCCAAGAGAGGTGCGAAGGCCTTTAAGGCCATGGGAGTGATGGCTTAAAAACGCATACCCGGGTACCCGAATAGGGTCGATATGCAGTTTGTCGCTCGTTTTAATAACGCCTTGGTTTTTAAGCAGGTTTGCCAGTTTATCGCTGGTTGAGATTGCGCGTCTCTCTTGCTGAATGGCTTGGGCCAATGCACGCCTGACGGTGAGCATTCTTGGTTTTGGCACTGTTCCCGAAGGGAGAGGCATAAGTTTGTGAGCATAAATTCCAACAAGGTTGTCGACGGAGGGTATCGATTTCCCAGACCATTTTGCCTGATACGCTGCTGAAAGCGTACCTTGAGCGGCCTTCTTATCTCCGAGGAGGAGCGACAGTTTGGGGCTGCAGTAGTAGGCAGGTCGGATAAGGCCGTCGTCTAAGGTGGCGGTATGGAACCGACCCCGTACACCCAGTTTTCCGCTGAGCATGGAGAAAGCGCCTCCTATACCGGCTTTTGTGCCCAGCTGAAGCTCTACGGCACGGTTGCGTACAGCGCCTGGGCGTACCAGATCTTTAAGTTGATGTTTTAATTTTTTGAAACAGTCATCTTTTATCAGATTTAACTTGAGGTTAAGGAGCTGATCATTAAAAAGGGTGAGAATCTCCCGCTGACTTTTGTTTTTGTTAGGTAATTTGCTGGCAATTTCTTTGAAGGTCTCAATTATTTGGTCCAGTTTTTCCACGGTGTCAAATGGTGAATTATCCTCATGGATTGAGCGAATGGTTGAATCAAGGCGAGTATCCTGGAGTGAGCTGGCAATCTGCCGAAGGGAATTAACAAGAAGGGTTTTGAGCCCATCGCCTTTGGAAAGATTGATGGAGGTGGTGCCCAAGTGGCTGTTGGCAATCTCTTGAAGTTCAAGAGTGTTCTGATTGACCTCACCTTCTTTCATGTTTTTTATTTTCAGACTGAGCTCTTCGCCGACTTTATCGAGCTGTGTATTCAACTGTGTAAATTCGTCATCGTGCATCGGAGCTGAGTTGGACATGCGCTGCTGAACAAAAGGCGTCATCATTAAAATACCCGTAATCTGAGACCCCCATTTATTTTTTATCTGATCAAGCTTATCTGATGGTATGACCTGGGTATCGACCAGTAATTTAAGATCAATATCATCCTGATTCTCTTGTTGCTGAGGTGTCTGTGGTGTTTGCGTAGGCATTGACGCTTGGGGTCTAGATGTAGGGTTCATATTCTCTCTGGGGCCTATAACGTATTTATGGTTATTCTTGTTGGTTTTAAGTGGAGTTATATTGTTGCGATTTTTGTTATAAAGCGCTTTGTGATGTATAACAAGACGATTATTTTAAATAGTCGTATTTTAAAGGGTAGTGTAAATTTTTGTCTAAAAAAAGTTTATGCTATTTTTGGCTTTTGGCTTTTGGCTTTTGGCTTTTGGTACAGGCTTATATGGCCAAATGGGGTTATCTTGGGTCAGCCCCACTGGCTTCATAGTGGAAGAGAATATCGCCCTCACTCACTGAATCACCTTCTGAGAAATAGAGTTCTGTTACGGTGCCGTCGGAGGGCGCACACAGTGTATGCTCCATTTTCATCGCTTCGAGTACCAGAATGGGATCGCCTGCGTTTAGCGGCTGATCGGGCGCAGCGATGATGCGTGTGATGGCCGCGGGCATGGGGGCAACGTGTTCACCGTGACTGCTCTCTTGTTCACTCTGTTGCATAGCGTCAATATGTGACACGCTGTAGTGTGCTTGACCGGTCAATATGGAGAAGCCTGTAGGCTCTTCAATCACACGCCAATGAACTTGGTGACCATGCTGTTCCAGTGTGATCCTATTCCCATTCAGGGCGCACCTAAAATGGTAGCTGTTATTGTTGTATTCAACCTGATAGCCCGCGATTTCAGCGGTGACGTGCAGTGCGTGGTACTCATCTTGGTAGAGGTAGTGACGGCGCTGTTGTGAGGGTGCATTGATTTGCCAGCCGGTTTGGCTTAACCAAAGGGAGTGGGGGTCATTTTGATAATGTAAAGGTATGCCGTTGTGCGCTTGTTTTTCGATCTCAAACAGTGCGGCGGCAGCAAGAATTTGATAGGTGTCGGGTTCAGGCTCAAAGCCATCCAGTAGAGCGTCGTCACACTGTTGCTCTTTTAAAGCGTGATAGGGCTTATTGGCTTGAAAAAAGTGGTGCTCGGGTAAAAACGCTGTGGTAATGGCCGGTTTTGGGTGCCTGAAATCAGGGTGGCCGATCACGCGCTGCAGGAAGTAGAGGTTGCTGGTAACACCGGTCAGTTCTGTGTAGCGAAGGCCGTGCTGCAGTCGTTGAATCGCCTCTTGCCGTGTTTCACCCCATGCAATTAATTTGGCTAGGGTTGGGTCGTAGTGGATAGAGATGGCGCTGCCGGGTTGAATGCCGGTTTCGATGCGCAGTGTATCTGGGAAATTAAGGTGCTCTATGGTGCCGGTTGATGGTGAAAAGTCGTTATCTGGGTTTTCGGCATTGAGGCGCACCTCAATTGCATGCCCTTGACCGCTGATATCACTCTGTTCGAAGGGAAGGGGTTCGCCGAGTGCGGTACGGATCTGCAATTCAACCAGGTCGAGGTTGGTGATCTCTTCGGTGACGGGGTGTTCTACTTGCAGGCGTGTATTCATCTCAAGAAAGTAGTAGTTATTTTCTGAGTCGACGAGAAATTCCACGGTGCCTGCACCGACATATCCGATCGCTTTTGCTAGGTCAATCGCATCTTCGTAGAGCTTCTCTCTTAGAGTGGGTTCGAGTTGTGCCGGTGCCTCTTCAACCACTTTTTGGTGCCGTCGCTGTATGGAGCAATCACGATCGAGAAGGTGTACACAGTGGCCGAAGGGGTCTGCGAAGATCTGTATCTCGATGTGTCGTGGTTGGGGTACATATTTTTCCAGCATAATACGGTCATCGCCAAAACTGCTTAGAGCCTCGCGTTGCGCAGCTGAAAGTTGCTGGAGAAACTGCGCCCTGTCCGATTCAATGAGTGACTCTATCAGGCGCATGCCTCGGCCGCCACCGCCTGCGGTCGCTTTCAGCAACAGAGGGGCTCCAATGTTCAGTGCTTCGTTAAAGAGCCTCTGTTCAAAGGTGCTGCGATCTTCGGATTGAGTTGTTGGGGTGAAGTGATCGGGATCGTAGCCTTTTAGGGTGGGGATCTTTAACGCGTCGGCTTCGGCCTTGGCTTTTGCTTTATCGCTCATGAGCTCGATGGCCTGGGGTGAAGGGCCGATAAAGATCAAGCCGTTATCACGACAGCGTTGAGCAAATTGAGCATTTTCGGCGAGAAATCCGTAACCGGGATGAATCAGTGTGGCCCCTGTTTTGTGAGCTGCTTGGATGATGTTATCAATCACCAGATAACTTTTTTCGCTTGGGGCTGGGCCGATGTAGACGGCTTCGTCGGCCAGGCTGACGTGCAGTGCATCCGTGTCGGCGGCCGAAAAGAGGGCAACGGTTGGGATGCCCAGCTGCTTGGCGGTGGCCATAATGCGGCAGGCGATCTCGCCACGGTTTGCGATCAGGAGCTTGTGTGTGCGGTATGAGAGGTGTTGTCTATGTTGCATTGCATTAAAACTCTTCTGGTAACCAATGGGGTCGTCGCTTCTCTAAAAAGGCGGATAAACCCTCTTGCCCCTCTGCTGAGGTGCGCAGTTGGGCAATAAGATCAACCGTATAGTGTTGCGTGGATGCGTTCATGGGGGCGATCTGTTGAAACAGTTTTTTACAGGCTTGAACAGCTTCAGGTCCATGTTGTATCAGTTGTTTGCAGAGCGTCATAGCCCGCTGCTTCAACTCATCGTCACTCACAAGATAGTGGATAAGGCCTACTTGGTGAGCCTGTTCACCGCTGAAGAGCTCGGCGGAGAGGAAGAGCCGACGCGCATGGCGTTGACCGATCGCATGAACGATGTATGGGCTGATGACGGCCGGTACTAATCCCAGTTTGACTTCGCTGAAGCAGAATTGGCTGCTGGGGGTGGTCAGCACAAGATCGGCGCAGGCGATCAGCCCTAAGCCTCCGCCGTAGGTGTTGCCTTGAGCGGCGATGATGATCGGCTTACTGCAGTTGAAGATCGTCTGCAGCATGGTGGCCAGCTTTGCGGCGTCTTTGCGGTTCTCTTCGTACCCTAAGGCGACGCTGTCGCGCATCCAGTTCAGATCGGCGCCGGAAGAGAAGTGTTTGCCATGGGCGTTGATCAGGATCACGCGCACATCAGAGCGGTTTTGATGAGCCACGATGCTGTTATGAAGCTCTGTAATCATCTGCTCATTCATGGCGTTAAAGCGTTCAGGCCTGTTCAGTGTGATCACGCCAATATGCTTATGCTCGACCTCAGAGGTGATCGTTTCATAAGGTTTTTCTTTAGGTTTTTCATAAGGCTCAGTGGTGCTATTGCTTCTCTCTGTCATAGGTTAATCTCTTGTTTAAAGCGCGTTGAGGAGCAGGGCCGCTACATTCTAAACACACCGAAACGTGTCTGTTCAATCGGCGCATTGAGTGTTGTGGAGAGGGTCAGTGCCAGTACAGTGCGGGTCTCTGCGGGGTCGATGACGCCGTCATCCCACAGCCGTGCGCTGGCGTAGTAGGGGTGGCCCTGGTGTTCGTAATCATCCAGCACTGACTGTTTGTAGGTGGCTTTCTCCTCTTCGCTCCAGGTGTCTCCACGGTGGTGCGCACTGTCGGAACGGATTTGCGTCAGCACTGTGGCCGCTTGCTCGCCACCCATGACTGAGATGCGAGCATTAGGCCACATAAAAAGAAAACGGGGGTGGTAAGAGCGTCCGCACATGGCATAGTTACCAGCACCGTAACTGCCGCCGATAATGACGGTGATTTTAGGCACATTGGCCGATGCGACAGCGGTGACCATTTTGGCGCCGTGTCGTGCGATGCCGCCCTGTTCATATTTTTTGCCTACCATAAAACCGACAATGTTTTGCAGAAAAATCAGGGGTATTTTTCGCTGTGTGCAGAGCTCAATAAAGTGAGCCCCTTTTTGAGCGGATTCCGCAAAGAGGATGCCGTTGTTGGCAATGATGCCGACGGGGTATCCGTTCAGGTGAGCAAAACCGCAGACCAGTGTGGTGCCGAAGAGGGCTTTAAACTCATCAAACTCGGAGCCATCAACGAGGCGTGCGATGATTTCACGCACATCAAACGGTGTTTTTAGGTCGGTGGGTAAAATACCGTAGATCTCTTTAGGGTCGTAGAGGGGGGGGCGAGGTGCTCTGATCGCCGTGGCCTGCTTTGCTGGGCGATTTAACAGTGCAACGCGTTGACGCGCTAGGGCAAGGGCGTGCTCATCGTCTTGGGCAAGAAAATCAGCCACACCGGACTGCCGACAGTGCACATCGGCGCCACCTAACGCTTCTGCTGTCACGACCTCTCCGGTGGCGGCTTTTACCAGAGGCGGTCCGCCTAAGAAGATGGTGCCTTGATTTTTTACGATGATGGTCTCATCGCTCATGGCGGGCACATAGGCGCCGCCTGCCGTGCAGGAGCCAAGCACGACGCTGATCTGAGGAATGTTATCCGCTGAGAGTCGTGCTTGATTATAGAAGATATGACCAAAGTGCTGCTCATCAGGAAACACATCGGCTTGATGGGGAAGGTTGGCACCGCCGCAGTCGACGAGGTAGAGGCAGGGGAGGTGGTTCTCCTGAGCAATGGTCTGCCCTCGAAGGTGCTTTTTAACGGTTAAAGGAAAATAACTTCCACCTTTCACCGTGGCGTCATTCGCTATGATCATGCACTCGATGCCGCTGACGCGACCAATGCCTGCAATGGCGCCTGCGGCCGGTATGGGGTCGTCGTAGACGTTGTGGGCCGCGAGCTGACCAATCTCTAAAAAGGGGGAGCCGGGGTCGATCAGCAGTGCGATGCGTTCACGCGCTAACAGCTTTCCACGCTTATGTTGTTTCTCTTGTGCCGCCGCACCGCCGCCCTGTTTGATCTGCTCGATCAGCTGGTAGAGCGCTTCGACCTGCTCAAGATGATGGGTCTGCTGCTGGGTGAATTGAGCGCTGCGTGGGTTGATTCTACTCTGTAATATCGGCATACATGATGTGTCTCGGTTAGGATAGGTTTTGGTTATTGAGTCTCTTTGAACAGCTCTCGGCCAATCAGCATTCGGCGTACCTCAGAGGTGCCTGCACCGATCTCATAGAGCTTAGCATCACGTAACAGGCGGCCGGTTGGGAACTCATTAATATAGCCGTTTCCACCGAGAATCTGTATCGCGTCCAGGGCCATCTTTGTTGCATGCTCAGCACAGAAAAGGATAACGCTTGCTGCCTCTTTGCGTGTTGTCTCTTTTCGGTCACAGGCTTGCGCGACACTGTAGAGATAAGCGCGAGAGGCGTTGAGCGTCGTATACATATCAGCCAGTTTTCCCTGGATCAGCTGAAATTCACCGATCGGTTGGTTGAACTGTTTGCGCTCATGGACATAAGGGATCACGATGTCGAGGCAGGCCTGCATGATGCCGATGGGGCCGGCTGCTAAGACGACACGTTCATAGTCGAGCCCGCTCATCAGTACGTTCACACCGCCGTTGTACGCCCCAAGAATATTCTCTGCGGGTACTTCGACGTTATCAAAGACCAGTTCGCAGGTGTTTGAGCCGCGCATGCCCAGCTTATCTAATTTTGGACTGCGAGAGAAGCCTGGCCAATCGCGTTCAACAATGAACGCGGTGATCCCTTTGGCGCCTTTTTCGGGCTCTGTTTTTGCGTAAATAACATAGGTGTGGGCGTCTGGACCGTTTGTGATCCACATTTTGGTACCGTTGAGCAGGAAGGTGTTTTCGTCTTTGCGAACGGCTTTTAAGGACATGCTGACCACATCCGAGCCGGCGTTTGCTTCACTCATGGCCAGCGCGCCGATTTTTTTACCACGGATTAGGTCGGGTAGATAGCGCTCTTTTTGAGCTTGGCTGCCATTTAAACAGATCTGGTTGACGCAGAGGTTGGAGTGAGCACCGTAGCTGAGAGCGATGGAGGCCGATGCACGACCGATCTCCTCCATGGCGATGACATGTGCCTGATACCCCATTTCACTGCCTCCGTATTCGGAGGGTGCTGTGATGCCAAGGAGCCCGACATCCCCCATTTTTTTCCAGAGTGCGTTTGGGAAGGTGTTCTCTCGATCGGTCTGTTCGGCAATGGGGGCGATCTCTTTGTGAACAAATTGGCGCACCGATTGCCGAAGCAGCTCAATCGATTCACCCAGCTGAAAATTGAGAGTGGGTAGATGACTCGGCTGTATGATATAGCCTGATGCAGACGAGGCGCTGTTGTTTGAGGCCTTGTGGGATGAGGGAGATGAGGGGGGTGAGGCGGTTGTTGAGGTATGATCTGGTGGTAAATTGGCCATAACATCTCGGTTCCTGTGATAGCAGACCTTGCATAAACTGCATAAACTATTCTTTCTACTGGCCTTTACATAAATAGAGAGATTGTTGAAAAAAATCAAGTACAAAATCCAAGTGTAAAATCTAAGTACAAAACCTAAGTGTAAAATCCAAGTACAAAATCTAAGTGCAAAATCTAAGTGCAAAATCTAAGTGCAAAATCTAAGTGCAATGACAGCTTGCGCTATAATTAATCGAGAAGATAGATAATACATTATAAAAAGGAGCTGCCTCAGTAGCATGCAGCCGTTTAAAAATAGAATAAACAGTAAAATAAAAACCAATCGAAAGCTAATACGCCAAATTGATCATACGATAGTGGGCTATTCGCTGCTTGCCACAGCTGGCCAGATGCTAATATTTATGGTTTTGGGGCTCACGGGTGGTATGTACACCGATTATACCCGAGTCATAGCGACGGCCGGTGTCATACTGATTATGTTTGCTGCGATTCAGGTGCTCTATTTTCTTAAGTTTGATCACATATATGGCCGAGGGCCGAGTCGTTGCCGTAAAGTGTTTGCGCTCATCTATACGCTTTATACCGTTGCCTGGTCTGGGTTTGTCGCGTTTGGGGTCTCCATTTACCAACTCTCGCCTAACAGCATGATTCTTGTTACCTTTATGTTGGGCTCAGTTGTTATGATCAGCCTCTATTGGGCGCCTTATCTCGCGATGAATCGATGCATTATCCTAATCTCATTGCTACCGATGTGTATTGTGCTCCTATCTGTACCCGTTGTTCAAGCCGCTATTTTAGGATTTCTTACACTGGGTTTTACTGCGGTTCTTCTGCATCAAGCGCAGTTAACCCATTCACAGTATTGGGTACGTATTGATACGGTTCATCAACTAGAGGAGAAAACGCGTGATCTTGAACACGCGGTTTCAGAGGCGAAGACAGCCAGTACCGTTAAGGTTGATTTTCTTGCCAATTTAACCCATGAAATTCGTACACCTATGAATAATATTTTGGGTATGATTTCGCTCATATCTGATGAGAAGCTCGATAAAAATCAACAGGATATGCTTTCAGTGGCTCGGTGTTCGGGGGAGAGTTTACTGGCCTTAATTGATGATATTCTCGATTTTTCTAAAATAGCCACAGGTTCGATTGTATTGGACTCTAATGTCTTTAATCTGCGCAACTGTATCGAAGAGGTGGTTGTCCCGCTTGCGCCTTTGGCGCATGAGAAACGCATAGAGATCAATGTGGTCTTTGACCCTGATA
>JAYPBG010000029.1:0-5296 GCA_038124075.1 Gammaproteobacteria bacterium | reverse complement strand
CCCGCGGTGACCCTGTTCGTATCGCACAGATTACCCACAACCTGATTATGAATGCGATTAAGTTCAGTGATGATGGTGAGATTGTGGTGGCGGTACATTTAACCCGTCTATCCAATCTTCAGGGGCTGCTGCGCATTCATATCTCTGACGAGGGGATAGGGTTGTCTATGGATGAACAGGCGAAGTTGTTTGATGCATTCTATCGCTCGGAAGAGAGTGGCTCGCGCAGATCAAGTGGTACAGGGCTGGGTTTGGCGATCTGTAAAGGGTTGGTGGAGCGTATGGAAGGGCAGATTGGCTTGATCAGTGAGCTGGGTAAAGGCAGCACATTTTGGTTTACGGTGCCCATCCGCCTTTCGACACAACAGAAGCAGTCTGTTACCACAAGGCAGAAATTTTCAGACTCGAAAGTATTGCTGGTCAATGCCCCTTCTGGTATGAACCAAGGGTTGTCGAATGATCTGAAGGCTTGGAACATTCATGTTGAGACCATCAGTGGTATGGATCAGGCGCTTCAAGTGCTTAGAACCAGCAGTCGGGAGGCATGTGGATTTGACTTGGTCATCATAAATTTTACGATGCACTATGCTGGTACTCTGAAGCTCGCCAAAATTATTGCTGAAGATCCAGTGTTGAGCGGTACAAAGCAGATGATTCTCACCACACTTGAGCAGAGTGGCAGTGAAAAAGTGATCGGCCATACGGCCTCTATGAAGCAGTTGATTTATATCAATAAGCCGATCACGAGAGCAGGGTTATTCGATGGCCTTACCCGGTTGTTTGATGATAACAGTGGGGGGCGTATTTTAGGCATCAATCCTGTGAATGCGCCGGTCGGGGATGATCAAGGATTTGCTTGCGTGCTTGTTGTTGAGGATAACAAAGTGAACCAGATGGTGGCTAAGGGCATCTTGAAACGGCTCGGTTATGTGGTCAAAACGGTGAATAATGGCCGAGAAGCATTGGGCCAGCTTGAAAGCAGGTCATATGATCTTATTTTAATGGATTGCCAAATGCCGATTATGGATGGTTATGAGGCAACGGAGCGAATTCGAGAGTATGAGCGGAATAAGCATAAGCCAAGGACGCCGATCATTGCGATGACGGCCTATGCCATGGAGGGGCAAATTACGCGCTGCCTGGCGGTAGGGATGGATGATTATGTTGCGAAGCCGGTTAATATGGATCTGTTGGAGGGTAAGCTAAAGCAGTGGTTGCATCAGGCCAAAGAGAGTACCGATCGGCGCAAGGGCGTCATTTATATCGAGGATAATAATAAAGAGTATAAGGATAGTAAAGAAGCTAAAGAAAACACAGAAACTAAAGATAATAAAGAAACCAAAGATAACAGCCAGGGCCCAAACAGCTCATCAGCCTCTTCTTGATACAGTTCCCTGATAGATTTTTATGATATTTTTGCATGGCATGCGGTTGCCGGTATAAGAATTGCTTCTGTAGTATAGAGAGTGTTGTATAGAGAGTATTGTATAGAAAATAATTCGTTGTACTGTAAGAGACAGGCTTAGGAGTGTTTGATGATTTTGGTGGGTATGATTGTGTTGGTTGGGCTCTCTGCTATTGGTATTTATGTTTGGAATGAGCGTGTTAGAGTCGCGCAACGTGCCGATGAGTTTCCTTATATAAAACGCAAATACCTTTGCAATAGAGATGAGCGCACATTTTTTCGCTATCTGGTCAAAGCGATCTCTCGTGACTACTTGATTCTGACAAAAGTGCGCATGGCCGATATTCTTACAGTGGATAGGGCTTTGACAGATAAAAAAAGGTTTGAGTTTTTTGAAAAAATTGCACCCAGGCATGTTGATTTTGTATTGGTTGATCGGGCAACCACTGAAATTAAAATGGTGGTTGATCTCTTTAATGACCGTGTCAGCAATACTAAACTCGTTCAGAAGGCGATTTTTATGGATAAACTTTTCCAGGCGGCCGGCATCCCTTTAATGCGGTTTCGACTCAGTGAAAATTACTCAATCGCAGACCTTAAAAAAGCCATTTCTGATGCAGAGCAACGCGTGACGGGGCAGAGCGAGGTGCCTACTTATGCCGCCCCTTCACTGCGGGCTCATGCTCGAGAGATGTCAGCAGCAGCCGGGACCAGCGGAAACAGTGGTAGCCGTCGTCGAGCCAGAAGGCTTTCACGCGATACGGATAATGAACGATTGTTAGGCGCCCAGTCAAAAGCATTGAGTGCGCCCTCTGACAATGCCGGTGTCCCTTCAAGAATTAAAGTGGCTTAATTTTTTACGCGCCTTCCGCGCCCCCTCCACGCACTCTCTTTTTTTCCTATTTATTGGCTGTTGCTGTTACTTCAGCGATTCACTACAGCGGCTAATAGATGACGTACGGATGAAGTGCCGTTGAAGTGAGTTGTCGGTTATCTGGTTTGGTTATCTGGTTTCAGTGACTTAAATGTTAAGGCGCTGGGCGGTCTATGTAAGATGGTCTACGTAAGGCGTCTTTTGGCTTTCTCGTTAATTTAAAAACTTTGCTATTAAAAATAAACCGTGTTTTAATGGCCCCTCTTATTTAGGCAGGCAGGGTCACTATTTATCGCCCGATTTTGAACGCTCTGTTTTTGGCGATTTAAACAAGTTAAACAGGTTAAACAATTGAAACGCTGTCAGTTTGAAGTTGTCAGGTTTGCACGTTTATGTTGTCGTTTTGGCCTAAATTGTTATTTTAATTAAAGTTGTCATTTTTGTTGTAGTTAAGGGGTAATGAGCGGTGGCAAAAGTAAGATATAAGGGAAAAACCTATTCGACAAAAAGAGAGTTGGCTGAAGCGTTAGATATTAATTATGATACGCTGAACATGAGAATGTCACGCGGACTCTCGCTCAAGGCGGCGATTGAGTTTAGGCCGAAAAGTACAGTTCGATATAAGAAAAAAAATTACAACTCATATCAACACCTTATTGATGAACTGGATCTTGGGTTGACCGTAAATCAGTTGCAATATCGTTTAAAGCGTTGCGGTGGGTCGTTAACAAAAGCCATTGCTTATCAGGTGCCTAAGACTGAAGTGGTCTATGAAGGCTATACGTACACCAGCTTAAAAGTACTGTGTGACGAAATGGGATTGATCTACTCTACGATTAAAAATCGAATCAATCGACAGGGTAAAAGTATCGAAGAAGCGATTCTTATGACTCTGGATGGTGGAGAGAGACGACCAGGCCCTAAGCCAAGAGCGCCTAAGGTTATGAAAAAGCGTGGTCGCCCTACGAAAAAAGTGACCGCGATTAAGAAAAAAGCCGCTGAAAAAAAACGCAGTGTAGGCCGTCCTAAAAGCACCGTAAAGAGTAAGCGTGGACCAGGAAGGCCAAGAAAAAGTGCCTAATGAACAGTGAGCGATGGAGCGCTCTTGAAGCTTGATCACTGGGGCAAGCCCCAGAATTGATCAAGCTTCATTGTATTATTCTCTTCGCTTCAATGTCCTATCTTTTTGCTGTCCTAATGGTTATGTTTGATGTCTATTCTCGATAAAGTGTCTCTGGATCAATGAGCGGTGTTGACGTGATGGTTGCGCTCTGCTGATCGGGGTGGATTCGATTATAGAAACAACTTCTTCTTCCAGTATGACAGGCGGGCCCTTTTTGGTTCACCGTTAGGAGCAGGGCATCGCTGTCACAATCGAAATCTATAGCAAGCAGGGTTTGTGTCTGTCCGGATGACTCACCTTTGCGCCATAACGCTTGCCGGGAGCGTGACCAGTAACAGACCCTTCCCGTCGCCAGTGACTCTTCAATGGCTTCTTTATTCATCCAGGCCATCATCAGTACTTCACCGCTTTCGTGCTGCTGGGCAATGGCTGGAATCAACCCATCAGAGTTAAAACTGAGTGCGTCGATCACTTTGCGGCAGGGCAGTGGGCGACCGGAGTGGGGTTTGGTCATATTTTGTTCCTTGTTGTTTCCGTTATCCGAATTGTGGGTGTTTGATTCAACCATGCTATACTTCCGCCCCCCTTCATGCACACTGTTAAAGTTAGGTATCGATTTATGAAATTTGTCTCCTTCAATGTTAATAGTATTCGAGCGCGAATGCACCAGTTAGAAGCGGTTATTGAGCAGCATCAACCGGATGTCATTGGTTTGCAAGAGACCAAAGTGCGCGATGAAGAGTTTCCTGAAGAAGCGGTCAGAGAGATGGGTTACCACTCGATCTTTCATGGTCAAAAAACACACTATGGTGTGGCGTTGTTGACAAAGCAGGCGCCGGTCTGGGCGGAAAAAGGGTTTGAAGGTGATGCGGAGGATGAGCAGCGCCGGCTTGTTGGTTGTGGTATTGAAGACAGTGTCAGCGGAGAGACGATCGCGATATTTAATGGCTACTTCCCACAAGGGGAGGGGCGCGATCACCCTAAGAAATTTCCCGCGAAAGAGCGTTTCTATCAATCTCTTACTCAGCGTATCACTCAGATCAATCCAGGTCAGCAGCCTGTGATTGTCATGGGCGATATGAATGTTGCGCCTCAAGCACTTGATATTGGTATTGGTGAGGATAACGCTAAGCGCTGGTTGAGAACAGGAAAATGCAGTTTTCTCCCAGAAGAGCGCGCTTGGTTAGAGGCGCTGATGAGTGATCATTTAAAAGACAGCTATCGCGAGCTCTATCCCGAAGCCAGTGAATACAGCTGGTTTGACTATAGAAGCCGGGGTTTTGAGCGAGAACCTAAGCGCGGTTTACGCATTGATCTTATTTTAGCTACCACGCCGCTGTTGGCGCGTGCGGTTGGGGCAGGGATCGATTATGATGTGCGCGGTATGGATAAACCGTCTGACCACTGCCCCGTCTGGTTCGAAATTACATAGCTGAAATTACATAGCGAGACTGCATATTATAAGGGTGAGGTTAGTAAAAGGGTTAGGTGTCTTTGGGGCGGTGTTGCACGGCAATGGCGCCTTTATGAACCCCTTCAAAGGCTTTGATCATCACCCGTTTACCGCGATGCCGTTCAGCAACGGTCAGAGCAATGTGGGCTGCGATAAGCTCTACAGTACTCTCCGTCGTGATGGTGTGTACCAGAGATTTGGGTAGAGTGATTTGGAAAAAGCCTTGTTCAGCCTCGTAAGCCATGGTGAGATAGGGCGTGCCATTGAGGGTGCTCTGCGCTTTGATGTGGTGCTGAGTGGCAATGTAGACGGTCTGCCACTGCTGGCACCACTGCGCCTCTTCGGCAGGGTTGCGTTGGCCGTCGATATAGATATGGATGCGCGACCTATGCCCATGCGCTATGCGCTGGCTGTCGCCATCGTGAAATTGCAGGCCGTGTC
>JAYPBG010000028.1:0-18370 GCA_038124075.1 Gammaproteobacteria bacterium | reverse complement strand
ACACAAGAAGGCGGCGTGAATTTGAGCAATCTATTTCGCGCCAGCGACTACATACCGACAAAAAAGCGGTCAGAGTGAATAGCGTGCGACGTCATATACGCTCTCAGCGCTTACAAATGAGATTCTTTTTCATCATTAACTCTGCAGCGGGCCTCAAATCTTCAACCGTAACCCCTATTTTTTCAGCGATAGAGATCAATGAGTGCGTACCATCTGAAAAAGCCATCAAGCTATCAAAAGCCTGCCTGTCACGCTCTGTTTTAATGGTCTGGAAGATCTGAAACCCTGAGAGAAAAGGCTCACCTTCAAAGAGGTGTGACAGCGGTACGGTTGCCTCTATCGCTTCACACAGCGATTTTAGGAAATCAGATGACGCTCGAAGCTTCTCATCTGAAATAAAATTCAGATTATCCGCTGACGTGTCATATTCGATGTAACTACCCGCGGTTGCAGAACATAATCGCCCAATAGGAACCTCAATACCGAGTGAATTATAGGCCTTTTCATTGCCGGTCTCACCGGTAATCACGTTATACTCCATGATTGAAATATTCGCAGTATGCTGTTTCGACATATAAGCAACGGCATGATCGACAGGGCTCTCTCCTTGGCGACTCATTTTATAGTGAAAGCCCTCGCCTCTTCCCAGATTAAGCATGGTGAAACCACCCACAACATGCTCAAACAGCTGAGGAACATGATAATGAGCGGCGATGGGTCCAATGGTTTCTGGTGTAAACAGAATCCGATAGGAGTAATAGGGCTCTCTCTCTTTAAGGTATTTAATAAGATCCGCCGCCAACCCTGCCCCCGTTAAGTTATTGGCCAACGCCGGAAAACTCAAGACCGCATCGATCAGTAGGGTCTCCCGAACCTGACCCTGTATAAAGACCTCCCCAATCGATAGGGCGCCCTCATGAAAGGTCGTTTGTATATCGACCTCAAACCGTTCACTTTGAGTTGACCGCCACTGCTCAGGGCAGAGTGAAAAGCCCCAGGAATCGGAGTAGTAGGCCACAACCGAGGGCAGCATCTCTGGCGCTGGGCCTATTGCCAGGTGCTTGCTCAGCTCATCTCGTGTCAATGTCCCTGAAACCGCTTTTGAGTAGTGCCAGAGCGCGTGGGGATTTTTCTCGTAGTCACAGAGCGTTTTACCCTGTTCATCGCGGAGTGTCGCTTTGACTACTCGCCACTCCGGTAAAATGGTCCATGTGCCGCACGCAGTACCTGATGGGATTTTGTGAACAGTGAGGCCAGCCCTGCCCTGAAGATAACGATCAATGGCGTGAAGCGAGGCGTCAAAGCCTTCACCCAGTAAGGTTCGGTTTTGATGAAACAGTGTATGAATTAAGGGGTGGGTGCAAGTCACCTGATGATTTCCTTGTTAACGATCCTTATTAACAATCCTTGTTAACGATCTTTTCTAACAGCCCATGATCGACAAGCATCTGAGCTGTTTCATACAGCAGCGATACGGGCAAATCAGAGATCATTGCAATCTTAAACAGGTCATGTTGACCATCACAGTAGTTCAGCATCCACCACATGGCAATTTCCTGTGACTCACGGTTCTTCACAGAGAGTGATCTGAATAGACCACGTTTACTCAGTTGCGGCTCACCATAAGGGACGCGTGAGCGAAAAAGATGAAAACCTTGATGCTCCCTATCTTCAAATTGCTCTGTAATAGCCGCCAGCGCATTCACCGTGATGGCCATGCCTTTAAAGTCCATCAACGTCTTGTTATCGAGTGATGTATGATATTCGGGATAATGCGTATACATCGTGCGCATCACCGATGCGACGGGCAAATTAAAGCCAGGGGCACAGTATTGGCGCTCATCACTGCCAAAGGCTGGGTTAAAATTGACCACCTCACCTAAATCATACCGCCGCAACGTATCATAAGCCACGGCGTCCGCAGCAGTATTGCCTTGCCTCGAGCATTTCAATGTCAAGGGGCCTCCATCACCGATGCAGGAGAGATGATAGCCCGCATCAAGATGATCTTTAAAAAACGGGCCCAGCTCTGAGAGCAGCGCAATGGAACCTATGGTCTCTGGAAAAATATAGAAATAATAATCATGCTTTAACTCAGATTTTTTCTTATTCAGCGCTCTATAGAGATGAGATAACACCAGAGGACCCGACAACTCATTGTTCGCCATGGAGGGGTGACATAAATAGGAAGAAAACAGCACTCTCTTTTTGGCAGGATCGCTCTCTGGCAGAGTCCCTTTGATGAGCGCTTGACCAATCACCAGCTCACCAGGCTGCAAGCAGGCATCGATGAAGACGCGGTATACACCCTCCACCAGCGTTTCCCTTTGATGGTGAGAAAGGCAGAACCCCCATGTGCGGTTATAATATGATGTCACATAAGGGATCGCTTCTGGCTGGTCAGGCAGAGAGTGCAGATGCGGTTGCAGCGCCTCCAGGCTCAACGAGCGCTCGACAGGCTCGGAGTGGCTGACTAAATGGAGATTATTCGACGTAAAGTCACAAATTTTTTTCCCTTCAGGGTCGATAATATAAGCATCACGCGCCTCCCACTCGTCTGGTACCGTCCAGTCCAGTACTTTTTGACCGGTTTTAAACCGACGTTTGGTTGTGGGCATCAACTCATCAAGAATAGCCAGAGAGTCCCGATAGCCGGGCCCCATAATCGAACGACACATAGGCCACAGCCTATCGAAATAAGCTTCAAGTGAGCGTACGGCGTCATCCATTACTGCTTCATTCATTACTTCGTCATCCATTACTGCTGCTTCCATTACTTCGTCATCCGTTACGGCTTAATGCTTTGATCATTGCAAGAATAGCGCCTAACCGACAAAAAAGAGCCACGGCTTGCCCCATGCAATCGACCAAGGCCGAGCGATGTGCCCCAACCCATTGCACTGCCAGAGATCCAACTGCCCGGTCACCGGGTTCAAGGCCAACCCAAACTCATAATTAAACCAGTTGCTGTCGGCAAACAGCAGAGGTGATGGCGGCGCATAATCGAGCTCACGCGCCGCTTCCGCCACATCAGTTTGCCAGTCGCGCTCTGAAAAGAGCTTCCCTTCAACCAGCATCATGCCCAGTAACACCAAGGCTTGCAGCATCTCACTGCCGATATAGCGCTGCTCAGGCAGTCGCTCAAGCAGCGCCCGAATGATCGATCGCCAATCGGTGTGTCGCACATCCAAATGGTGAGCAATACGCTCGGCCGCTTCCGGCACATCAGACCATCGAAACAGAGGCAGCTGTTGATAACAGACCGAAGCCAGCAGATGAGACAGAGAGGCGCGCGCTGGCTTTGCAAAGGGTTGCAGCACGCGTTGACCAAAGTGCTGTGGCGCTAACGACGCTTTAGTGGTCAGCGACAAGAGCTCCGCGGGCGCGCCTTGCTGAACCATCTGCTCCACTAAATAGTGCTGCATCGCTTTATTGAGCTTGAGCGAATTAAAAAATCTGTGTGACGGGGTTAAAAGGTGTTGGTCGAGCCACGCCGAGGGGTCTACACCGTCCGCCCAACACGCTCGAAAGGGCTCTCTATGAGGCTGAAGAATAAAGGCGTGTGTCGGTGAGCAGATCACGCGCTCCATCGAAAACCCCGGGTGCTCAATCCGCCCCTCTGCGCTCGGCAGCGCTCTCACAACCTCAACCAACGCACTAAAGAGTTTTACCGGGTTCGCAACAGCCATCCGTTTTGTCTGCGGCAGACCGTCGAGCTTTAAGTAGGCCCCCAGTAATTTATCCACATAACCGCCCGACACATAGGCCCAAGGCGTCCGAACATCCTCGGCCCCTTCATCGACAAACCGGCTGCGCTTAAGGCGCTCCTTAGCCGAGTGGATAAAATCGGGTTTTTGTAGATGCTGGAGAATCTCCGTCACCAACGGATGAATAATATCCCTCGCCTCATCCGGCTCTTGCGCCAATAAAAGACTCTCGGTAGAGCGGAAAAATTCTCGCAGCACATCGAGAAACTCTTTTTCATTATGAATCGCTTGCCACTGGCTGCTGTCGGATCGGCCATGCTTAAAGTAGAGCCTAAACCCTGCCGGCGCATCGTCATATTGACCCACTTTTTGGCTGTGCAGATCAGGGTCATAAATCTCTTGGAAATAGTCTGCAAACCAGTCAAAGTAACACTCCAGTAAGCGACTGAACAGATTCGAGAGGTAGTGCGCTTGACGGTTGGCCATCTGAACACGGTACTCAAGCTCGTTCATGCTCGACATCAACTTGTTGTACTCAAGCTCCATCGTAAATCGGCTATCGGAGGGAACCGTGTTCAAACGCATGCGCAGACTGTTCGCCTGCATGCCTAAATGTTGGTAATCTCGCTGCCCAACCTTCACCTCTTCGTTAAAGCGATCCAACAGCGTCTGAATGCTGAGCCTTAAAATATGCCCTATCCCATTGGGCTGCTTCGAGTCCACCCCCAAACTGTGATAGAGATTGGTGTTGGTAAACGCCGATTGGTGGTCGGTCATCGAAGCGACCGTATACTCCCACGCCTTTAGCAGGGGGTTCTCACCAAAGCGCTTGAAGCTGCTCACCATTGTGTCGATGGCGCTCAAGCAATCATCGCACGCAGCGCCCTTATCATCGTTTAAGGTTCGAACCAGCATGCCATTGTGCACCAAGGGCGCCGGGCGCTCTTTATAACGTTGCAGCGCCTCTTGCGTCACACCGTGCGCTTGCATCGCAATCCAAGTGATCAACTGCTCAATGGTGAACAGAGGCTGTGCACCTTGCTTAGAGAGATGGTCGCGCACCGGCGTCATCAACCAAAACACCACCTGCTGCTCTCGCTGTTCACGCGACCGATCCACTAATATGCCAGCCGCCAACAGCGCGGCATCGAGCGCAGGGGATTGCGCAAACCGCCTTAAAAGTGCCTGCGTCTCTTTCACCGGTGCCGAAAGAACCCGCTTAAAGTCACCCACACCGACACTCTGACTGAAGGGCACCTCCATCCCCTCTCCGGCAAAATAGCGCTCTAAACGACCCCGATCAAAGAGCGATTGCATATCTCTGACCAGCAGCTCCGGAGAGTAACGCTGTAGCACAATCCCCGGTGCGGTCGCAAAGCAGGAGCCGACATTTTGTCGAAAGTAGCTGAGCAGCATCGAGAGCACTGCAACACGCGCATCACGCACCGTGATCTGTGCACGTGGAGGTAAGCCCAAGGTTTCGCGCACCCGCTGCTCGGCCAAGCGGTGGTTCGAGGGCGGTGAGAACGACATGATCGCTTTGCTCAACGAGCCATCCGCATGACTCAAACGTTCCAATATCGCGAGGACATGCTGCCGTGCCTGGCTCTCGTAATAGCTGAAGGGCTCTAAACAGAACGCGTGCTGCTTGAGCTCATGCATCACCGCCTTAATCCGCTGGGGATCAACAGCCCCCGCCTCATTGAACACCGCTTGCGCAACGCCCAAAACAAAGGGTTGGTTTCGCGCCAAAACGGGTTCATGCAGCCCTGAGAGCTGAGCATAATAAGAGAGGTCGCCAAACGCAGAGATCAACTGCCCAGAAAAAGGCCGCTGATCAGAGTCGAGGGGGAATCTCGTTTGCAGGTCCAGATAGAGCGCTCTGCTGACGGCGACACTGAGCCGCGCCAGTGAGCTCTGTTGAGGCAGTGCTTTAAGGTGTGTTTGCCAATCCATATAGTAAATGCGTCTTTTTCTATTGCCTTGCTTTAACTGTCAATGTACTCACAAATAAATGTACTCACAAATAAATGTACTACCAATAGAGCAGCCGATAGATCAATCGCCCTAGCCCCTCGTGCATTACGTCCCGTGCATGTTGGAGCGCTTTAGCACTGGGGAGCAGCAGGTAGCCTAAATCCTCAAACTCGATGTTTTGATCTCTGTACCTATATTGAGTGGCCGCAGGCAGCACCTCAAACCCAACCTGTTCAAAGGCTAAAAGACTGCGTCGCATATGGCTTGCGTGAGTCACCAGGAGAATGCGCGGTTTAGCATCACGACGATCAATCCCCCCCTCTGCTGCCAAAAGCTGCTGGGTAAAACGTGCATTCTCCCAGGTTGTCCGGCTCTTGCGCTCCACCCACTGCACAGGCACATTCATATGATCCTTCAAAGTATACGCCATAATATCGGCCAGTGAGTTGGAGGCCTCCGAAAAGCGCCCCCCCGTCACTAAGATGGGTGTGCCGAGCCGCCGATGCAACCACGCCGCGTAACGCAATCGAATCAACGTGTTTTCACCCGCTTGATCTCGATCAAACTCAAGCGGATCATAGTAGGCCCCGGCGCTCAACACCACAATCACATCGGCGGTTTCAGCGGCCTTTAAATCCAGTGGCGGTATCGATTCATTCCAATTCACCAGTGGCATCACCACCAAAGGGGTGCTGAGCAAAAGCAGAGAACCGACCCCCGCACACAGCAGCCAACGGCTCAGCCTGGGGTAGCGTCGCCTCACCAACCAGGCTGAACCGATCAACAGCAGTTGCAGCATCGGCGGTAAGATCACCCCTTTTAACAGATATCGCAGTATAAGCATATGTTTTCGCTCTAAGTTTTAGGACCGTTTCACCTTCTCTCAAGGCCACTCTATACTAAACCCATACTAAATCCATACTAAACCCATACTAAACCCATACTAAAGCGATACTAAAGCCAAAGCAGCCACTTTCTCGCTGTAAGATGTGTGAAGCGCTGCCGTTTAACAAAAATTTTGGTAGACTTAGCGACCTGTTTGCACAAAATGAACACCGAACACCAATCCATTGTACAATCTTAACGTTTAGCCTATAGAAGAAGACACGCCCTATGGAAGAGCAATACCGCCCCGACCTCATCGAAGCCGCCCTACAACAGCAGTGGTCTGATCAAAAAACATTCAAATGTGACACCGTCAGCGACAAGAGCAGCGCAGCCAAAGAGACCTTCTACTGCCTCTCCATGTTCCCTTACCCCAGCGGTAAACTGCATATGGGCCATGTACGTAACTACACCATAGGCGATGTGATCAGCCGCTACCAAGCGATGCAGGGAAAAGCGGTGTTGCAACCTATGGGGTGGGACGCCTTTGGCTTACCGGCGGAAAATGCCGCCATTAAGAATCAGGTCCCCCCTGCCGAGTGGACCTACCAAAACATCGATGATATGCGCGGCCAACTGCAGCGGCTTGGGTTCGCCTACGATTGGGACCGAGAGATTGCCACCTGTCACCCAGATTACTATCGCTGGGAGCAGTGGCTCTTTTTACGTCTCTATGAAAAAGGCCTGGTCTATCGAAAAGAGGCCGAAGTCAACTGGGATCCGATCGATCAGACCGTATTAGCCAACGAGCAGGTGATCGATGGGCGTGGCTGGCGCTCTGGGGCCCTGGTTGAACGACGAAAGATTCCTCAGTGGTTCCTAAAGATCACCGACTACGCGGAACAGCTGCTCAATGACCTCGATCAACTCGACGAGTGGCCGGAGCAGGTCAGAACCATGCAGCGCAACTGGATTGGCCGATCAGAAGGGGTGAACCTCACCTTTACCGTCGATACCGAGGCGCTGGACGGTGAAGCGGGCGAGGCAGAAGCAGGTGGTGCATTTGACCCTGCCCTTGCGGTCTTCACCACACGCCCTGACACCCTGATGGGCGTTACCTATGTCGCCGTTGCGCCTCAGCACCCGGTCGCCACCGCCGCGGCCGCCAACCACCCCGAGATTGCTGAATTTATTGAACAGTGCAAGAACATCAAAGTGGCCGAGGCCGATCTGGCGACCATGGAGAAGCTCGGGATCGACACCGGCTTCAAAGCGATCCACCCCATTACTCAACAGCGCGTCCCGATATGGATTGCCAACTTTGTCTTAATCACCTATGGCTCCGGCGCCGTCATGTCCGTGCCCGCGCACGATCAGAGGGACTGGGAGTTTGCGAAAAAATATCAGCTCCCTATTCAACACGTCATCGCACCCCATGATACAGAGACAGACGTCGACCTGACGCAAGCCGCGTTTACCGATAAAGGGGTCTTAATCAACTCCGGTGCCTTCGATGGCCTCACATCACAAGAGGCGTTCACCGCCATTGCCGAACAGTTAGAAGCGGCTCAACAGGGCGAACGGACCACTCACTACCGTCTGCGCGACTGGGGTGTCAGCCGACAGCGTTACTGGGGCGCCCCCATCCCCATCATCTACTGTGACCACTGCGGTGCCGTCCCTGTCCCGGACGATCAACTGCCGGTCGAACTGCCCACAGAGATTGAGTTCGATGCCAGCGGCGGCTCCCCTATTAAAAAGATGCCCAGCTTCTATAAGACCCAATGCCCCACCTGCGGCGCAGATGCAACCCGTGAAACCGACACCTTTGACACCTTTATGGAGTCCTCATGGTACTACGCCCGTTACACCTGCCCGCGCAACGATGACGTGATGCTCGATGACTCAGCCGACCACTGGACCCCTGTTGATCAATATGTCGGTGGCATCGAGCACGCGGTGCTCCACCTTCTCTACTCACGCTTCTTTCATAAAGTGATGCGTGATCTCGGCATGGTCAGCAGCGATGAGCCTTTTAAGCGTCTGCTCTGTCAAGGCATGGTGGTTGCTGAGACCTTCTATCGTGAAGAGGCGAGCGGTAAAAAGCACTTCTACGGGCCTCAAGAGGTGGAGATTGAGCGTGATGCAAAGGGGAAAATAATCGGTGCCAAGTTGATCGCAGATCAACAGCCGGTCACCATCGGCGCCATTGAGAAGATGTCGAAGTCGAAAAACAACGGCGTTGACCCGCAATCCCTGATCGATCAATATGGCGCTGACACCGTACGCCTCTTCACCATGTTCGCAGCACCACCCGATCAATCACTGGAGTGGAGTGACTCTGGCGTTGACGGTGCCCACCGCTTCCTAAAACGGTTGTGGCGTCTGGTCTATAAGCATCAGCAGCAGTGCAAAGCCGCAGGAGAGACAACCGCACCGGCGATAAACCGCGAAGCCCTTGAGCAGACTGGCAGCAACAATGCATCCACCAACACCCTAAAAACATTAAAAGCATTAAAAGCGCTGCGCCTGAAAACACACGAGACATTGAAAAAAGCGAGTGACGACATAGGCCGACGTTATACGTTCAATACAGCCATTGCCTCTGTTATGGAGCTGACTAACGCCGTCAGCAAGTTAACCGAGCAAGCTCAAACAGACGGTGCCACTGATCAGACCTTAGAAACGCTGACACTGGCTGTGATCGGTGAGGCCCTTCGAATCAGCTTACTGATCCTCTCACCGATCGCACCGCACATCACACAATCGCTCTGGAGCGCCACGGGCCACGAAGGACTGATCGCAAAAGCGTCATGGCCAGAGGTTGATGAAAAAGCGCTGGTCAAAGCGTCGGTGGCGCTGGTCCTACAGGTCAACGGTAAACGTCGTGGGCAACTCTCCTTACCGCCAGAGACCGATAAAGCGACCATCGAAGCATTGGCATTAGAGGATGATAATGTGAAGCGGCATATCGATGGAAAAACGGTGCGCAAAGTGATTGTTGTACCCAATAAGCTGATTAACATTGTCGCAAACTGAGGTGACCGAGACAGATGAACGCAGATAGAGGGATCGCACTCAAGGGTAAAAACTCACGTGTATCATCTATGAGGCAGAGGTCAATGCAGAAGGGGTCAATGCAGGGATTACGCCTGCTGACACTGTCCGCCGCACTCATCACCACGCTGGCGAGCTGTGGCTTCCATCTACGTGGAAGCCCAGCACTCGACCATGAGGCGCATGGCGTGCATAACACACGCAGCCACTTTACCGCCTCGGTTCAATTAGTCTACCCAAACAGAGAACGCGCATGGGCCACTCAACTGATCAAGCAACTTGAGCGCGCCCGCATCACCGTCATCGACCAGCACGACGCCCCCCCATTAAACAGCGATCTAAACAGCAACAATAGACTGATGTTAGAGCTCATAAGCAGCACACAGAATCGCCGCATTGCCAGCTATACCAGCCGAGCAAAAGCCGCAGAATATACACTCACAGAGCGATTAACCTACCAAATCACTCATCCCAATGGCCGTGAGGTTGTACCGACCACCACGCTGAGCAGTGAACGTGTCTATCAATTTAATGTCAACAACATCAGCGGCAAAGACCAAGAGGCTCACCTCATCTCACGAGAGCTCAAAGAGAATATTGGAGAGCAGCTGATCCGACACCTCTTCAATACCACACAACGTCTCACCACAGGCGAACAGAGCAGCACAGAGAACTGATCCCATGAGACTCTACCCCAACCAGATCAATGCGCACCTAAAAAAATCCCTACTCCCTGCCTACCTGTTCAGTGCCGAAGAGCCCCTGCTGGCTCAAGAGTGCCGAGACACGCTGTTTGCCACAGCGCAGAAACAGGGCTTTGAGGAGCGCAGCATACTGCATATTGAACAGGGTTTTAACTGGGATCACTTCTATGAGTTAACCGCCAATCTATCCCTTTTTGGCGAGCGAAAAATCATCGACCTACGCTTCCCCAGTTCAAAGGTCGACGCCAAAGCGAGCAAAGCGCTGCTCGAATTCTGCCAGCAGCCCAACCCCGATAACCTGCTGGTCATCACACTGCCAAAGCTGGAGAGCGCCACGCAACGCAGCAAGTGGTTTAAAGCCTTCGACAGCCTCGGCGCCTGGCTGCCGATCAAACCGCTCACAGGGCGCCACTTTATCGATTGGCTTGAGCAGCGCAGCCGCAAGCATGGCTTACAGTGCAGCCCCTCCGTCATCAAGTTGATCGCTGAACGGGTTGAAGGCAACCTATTGGCCGCCTCACAAGAGCTCGATAAGCTGCAACTGCTCTTTGCTGAGCAAGAGGGGCCCTTAACCGAAAAGCATATTCAAACCGCCGTCTCCAACAACGCCCGTTACGACCTCTTTAAATGGGTCGACACCTTAATGGCCGGAAACGCATCCAGAGCCATGATCATGTTAAACGGTCTTAAAGCAGAGGGCACCGAACCCATCCTACTCTTATGGGCCTTTACACGAGAGCTGCGTCAAGTGACCCAAATTGCCGAAACACAGCAACGCGGCGCCCCCATCCACCAAGCCCTACAACAGCACAAAGTGTGGAAAAACCGCGAAGCCTTGGTAACCCAAGCGGTCAGACGCGTCCCCCTGCCCAAGCTGCATACACTGCTGAGAACAGCGTACCGAGCGGATTTGGCCATTAAAGGCCTCGAAAAAACCTCACCCTGGCAACTGCTCGATGAGATGATCATCCTCTTTTGCCAACCAAGCCGCTGAGCGCATAGGTAAATAGAGCATATACTTGAGCAGTTTGACTCAAAAAAACAGAGAAAACTCTAAAAAACACCATTACCCACCAAGCACTTAACAAAACTCGTACACTTCAATACTTTAAATATTTTAAGGCCTAGATAAAATAATGATCACTGGCATTGTTATTCGATAACGCCTTGACATACCTATCTGGACAAACACCCCGATAGACTAAGTCTCAGCGAAACATTAATAACAACGCATCAACAAAACAACAGCATCGAATAACAGAACGCTTAACCATTTTATAAGACAACAAAAAGGAGAGACCTTAATGATCTCAAGCAGCCTTATCACAGCCCAACCTACTTCTTATAGAGTCCCAACACAGACTGATAATAACACAAATAAAAGCAACCTTAAAAATACAACCGTAACAACCCCCCCCAACCCAAAGACTTCAAACACAGCTGACACCAGCTTACGCAGCCTATCAGGAGAAAGCAAAACCAATTTAAGCACCTCCACACTTTCAACATTATTCCTCGAAGGTAGTCGCAACCTGTTTGAAAACGGCAACCCATCACATGAAACCGATTCGGTTATTGAAGATTTAAACAACTATACAAACTTCGAAACGTTCAACAGAAAGGAATACATACAAGGACTCAAAAATCAATACCGTGGTTCGAAAGTGGAATCTCAAACAGAAAACAAGTCGACAAAACCTGCACCAGGTACAACTAAAACTCACTGCAAAAAAGAACCAGAGACAACTAAAACTCACTGCAAAGAACCAGAGACAGCAAAAGCTCCTAAGAGGCCAGAAGACGGTGTCGGCGTTAAACAGTTTGAAAACGGCAACCCATCACATGAAACCGATTCGGTTATTGAAGATTTAAACAACTATACAAACTTCGAAACGTTCAACAGAAAGGAATACATACAAGGACTCAAAAATCAATACCGTGGTTCGAAAGTGGAATCTCAAACAGAAAACAAGTTGACAACACCTCCACCAAAGACAACACCTGCACCAAAGACAACACCTGCACCAAAGACAACAAAAGCTCCTAAGAGGCCACAAGACGGTGCCGGCGTTAAAGAATTGGTAAAATTTTTTAACCAAAAAGATGCATACCTCAACAAACGATAGGACCATAGATTGCCCTAGAATCTTGAAGGACATGTATCACGCTCGAGAAGCCCCCCCTATAGCGCTATAGGGGGGCTCTCTATAATATATAGCATATTAAAAAAAGAGCTGATCAAACATTCATAACATACTGCAAACCCCCCATCCCCTTCCAGCCTCACTCCGTATTGGATAAGATTCAACCCCACTATTATTTATATTTTTTATATTTTTTATATTATTTACAACACCACACAAGATCATTTTATGCACAATAACAACTGATTTACTCAAAAAAAACTGTCGAGTAAAACATGATGGATGAGCCTCAATGAGTGGGTACACCCTACTTCTGTTATAAGCTATATAAACGTTTAATCTAAAAAAAATAAGATTTCTTGATTTAAAGACTGTTATTATAAAAATCCGATAGCTCAACCGTCCAGTTTCAGAATGACCACAAACTGTTCTTTCTATCTCATACAAGCTTCACACTTCGATAAACCCACGACATCCGTTAAACCGGGCCCTCCGAGTTGACCGGGTTAATGGGCCTTAAACGGACAAGGCAAAAGGAGAGAGACACCATGGACACTGACACACCCACAATAGAGCAAAAACCGGCCTCAAAAAGCTCGCAACCCTTCGCACACTTCAACTTCCAAGCCACCAACATCACACCCAACTTGGCTGCGGACGCCTCTATTCCCACGTCAGACACAGCACAAAAAGCACTCGCGGTCAAAGCCAACAGCGAAGGGGTCTACCCCTACAGCGCGGAAGCCGCTGAGCTCAACGCCATTGCGTCTGCCTGGGCCTACTCCGACATTCAGATGCTCTCCAACATTATGAAACAGGCGGGCCTGACCAATAATGCCGTTGATGAAATCCATATAAAAAACGGCGCGCTCTTTCTAGACACACAGGCTTACCTCATCCGTGACCCCGATAAACACATCGCCATTTTAGCGTTCAGAGGCACAGAGCTCGGCTCGGCCAACTACATCGATATGTTGACCGACATTAATGTCAACCCGATCGAGTTCCCCCCCAACAATAACACCTACGTTCATGGCGGCTTCTATCGCGGTCTGCTTGCGGCCTGGCCAAAGTTAATGGAAACACTCAATGAGTGCTGTACAGAGAACGACACCATCACCGACATCTACATAACAGGGCACAGTTTAGGCGGTGCATTAGCCTGCCTCGCGACAGCGGCCATTTTTCTAGACACACAGGGGGTTTTTTACGGCATCGATCAATTAAGAGACAAACTCAATTTCAGAGGGCTCTACACCTACGGGCAGCCGATGATCGGAGATCATAATCTCGCAAAACTGTGTGAGCACACCTTCGGCGATCGAGTCTTTCGTCACATCTATAACAGAGACCTCACCCCCAGACTCCCCTCTAGGACCGTGGGGCGCTTCAAGCACTTCGGGGAAGAGTATCGCTGCAACCGTAAAGAACCTTGGCATAGATCGTTTATGAACAGCCGACCTGTACTTACCGTTGGCATAAGCCTACCGATCGCCATGACCGCTTTTTTTGCGCAACAGTTTGGCTTCAGTCAAAATCTACCCTTCTCCGTATCCTTGGCGGATCATTTTCCTCAAAACTACATCAATGCGGGTAAACGGGTCAATGCAGACATCAATTTTCCTTAAGCCTAAAATCTAAAGCTTAAACCTTAAACCTTAAAGCTTCTTTAAAAAAGGTAATATTTGAAAAATAGCGCTTATTCAGCGTGCCGGTCACTCTGGGCACAACCGATAGTATTCGGATAGTATTCAAGGTGGCCGGCACGTTGAATCATAGGTTCCCTTAAAAACCCACTACAATAGAAACAACTACAATAGAATAACTATATGAGCGCACTCAAATCATCAGGCAAAAGCAAAGGCCTAACTGACTTGAGGTGCGTCAACATAAAATCAAGATGCAACCATATTATAGCCAGCGCCCACAGCCTTCATTGAACCATATAGCACGGTTGAATAAATAGGACCGTGTAAAAGCGAATGACCTACTCCGTTAACCATAAATGATCTTGGAGATTGCTTAATATTCGACATGGTCGATCTAAAAGCCTCTGTGACTGTTTTGCCGGAGACCTGCTGCTTGAATCTGAGCGAGTATGAAAGCGTTCTAATCGGCGCCATCAACAGAGAGACCGCGACCCCACTGCCCACATCATCCACGGGCGTTGAGGCCAACAAACCAATATCCAGGGCGTTCATTTGCCAACCTCTGAATAGATTGCCGATGTTTCCTTTTTGGGTCATCGATTTAAACGCCGCAAGCGGAGGCAGAGCCCCTGGTGCAGCCGCTTGAACGCTCCGAAGCCGCTCAATGGGCGCCAGCGCAAACCCAACAGAGGCAGCCGCTAACCAGGTCGCTGCAACCTTAATCGTCTGACTCTGCTTCTCCCGTGTTTTATCTGAACAGAAGGCGCCTATCCGATCTTGAAATTCATTGACAACATGCTCCATAACCCCCCATTTCGCTAAAATTCTTGAGGCATTTGCCCCTATACCATGATGAGTCATGTCACTTATTCGAACATGCTTTCCTTCATTAAACGCTTTTATATAAGCAGTATTAGGAATATGCACAATGCTTGACGTCACCATTCGGGCAACAGGGGCGATAAGAGAGGAATTATCACCTGTAGGCGTGGATGCAGGTGCAGGTGCAGGTGCAGGTGCAGGTGTATATGTAGGTGTATATGTAGGTGTATATGTAGGTGTATATGTAGGTGTAGATAGATTCCCCACCTGCATTGGAACAAGATTCAGGCATCCTACAGGGCTCGCCGAGAATGTGGCGCGCTTAAGCAGAGAGGCATGCTCTCCCATAACAGGAAGTCTAAGCGAATACCCAACACTCTTCAACTGGCTCACAGTTGGCGGTTTATAAGCAGTGAAATTCTGGACATTAGACGGTAACGACAGAGGTGATGCACTGTCATTGAGTTTATTTAAATATTTCGAAAAGCAGCCAAGAGATGATATCATAAAATAGACTCTCTAAAGTTATATTGCCCAAAATGTCTCTGTAAGGAATGGATACGAAATAACTTTGACATTTAAAGCTATTTCGCACCCACCCCTCACGCAAGCAAACGATATGCCAATATGACATGAGATTATTATCAAACATTAGAATTGCATTGGATGGTCCGGTGAGGCCTGTTTTGCCCTAAGGGCCGTGGCAAGAAAAGATTATCCAAAAATACTTGCTCTCAAAAAGAAACAGCACTGACAGCCAGAATTGATCCAGAATAGTGCACTTCTGTCACATAATTTTAAAAAATGCTTCATATCAACGTCACAAAACTACGACATAAATGACCATAGCATCAAGGTTATATTGTTTGAATGTTAGGGAAGATCAAGATGAACACATTATGCACAGCATACACCTTTTCAGTACCCAGCCATCGGTCAATTGAAATACCACAACTGGCACGACAATCCCCATTTCCAGGTGATGATATCAGAAAAACCTTCTACCCTCACCCTCTTCCAATGCCTTTAGCTAAATTGGGAGAAACGCACTGCTCAATGATCGGGAAGCGTAGCCAAGTAATGCCTTACAGCGGTAGTTGCGTACTCACTAACGTAGATCTACTGCCCACTGGCGGCCATATATAAGAAATTGAGGTTGCCCAGGACAAAATGGCTTTACATTTTTTTGGCGATATCGGCACTCGCAACCAGCGCCAGGCACGTGTAATCCGTGCGCTTACCCAAAGAGTGGAGCAAGATAGAGCTCATGAACTCTACCCACTCGTATTTGGCCTAGGTGACTGGGTGTACCCTCACGGTCCAAAAAACGACTCAATGGATGAAATAAAACGTGTCGAAAATACGGTATTAGTACCATTTAAACCACTGACCGACATTTGTCGGGTCAACGCTATTCTGGGAAACCATGAGTATGGCGACTTTTCTGGAGCCTCCGATCCATCTCTTTTTATGAAAATGGCTCAGAAGCACGAAATTCATTTCAATGGTCGATATGGTCGATTAAAACTTGATGGACCATTATGGCGTGCAGATATCATTTATATCGACTCATCAACATGGCCAGTCGACGCCGATCAAGCCGACTGGATCTGCGAGCAATTAGCTGACTCTGCAGAACATGAGGAAACAAGTGGACAAACACGCTGGCGCATCTTAGCAGCCCATCACCCCATCGAGAGTTACGGTGAACATCATGGAGAGACCCTGCATTTAAACCAACTTCTTGGGCCCTTTCTCTCCCTAATCGACCTATCAATATGTGGTCACGAACATGATAATGAGTTTTTAAAAGCAACATCATACCATCCACGCACCGTGGTGACGGGCACCGGTTGTGAATCACGCTCTGTAAAAAAAGGTGATAACACACTTTATTGTTCCAATAAAGCGGCTTTTGGTAGCATTATCCTAGACGAACACTCACTGAGCGTCTCTCTGAACGAATTAGAGGGTGATGGTACATCATAAAATAGCGTTACTAAATTTTAAGCCAGCCAAAGCACTAGAAGAGTGATCGTTCCCGCAGAACAGCGAATCTGGCTTTTTTTATCCGGCGACGACTATGATTACTCTGTTTAATTTTATACATAGCTTGATCAGCATATCGCTTCAACTCCTCAATACTCTCCCCATTGTTCGGGTAAGTCGCAACACCAATACTCGCACCAATATGTATGGCTTCTCCACCGATGAGGTGAATCTCACATATTTTATCCGTTATTTTTTTTCCGAGCTTCACAGCAGCAGCACAGTGCGTCTCGGGGCAAATAACGATGAACTCATCACCACCTACCCGACCAACCGTATCACATTCACGGCAAGACCCCTGAATCACTTTAGAGACTTCAATTAGCAGCTGGTCGCCATAGTCGTGCCCTAAAGCGTCATTCACAGATTTAAACCCATCCAGATCAATATAAAGCAGTGACATCTGATATTTTTTCCGTTTAGAGCGCTTTAACTCTTGTACAAGACGATCATCGATCACTAGACGATTCGAGATCTTTGTTAATGGGTCAACATAAGCCAAAGTGGATAAAAATTGCTCACACTCAATATGTGATGAAACATCGTTAATCGTAATCACTTCGAAGCCGCCCCCATCTGAAACAGTGCTTCGCCTTACAAAATCGAGATGGACATTCCCACTTTTACCACAGTAGGAATATTTACCATCATCTGAAGGGCCTAGACTGATAAGTCTTTTCAACTCAGAACCAATATACTCTGACGAGGTACTCGAAAATATTTTTTCAGCCGCTTTATTAAAACTAACAACCTTGTCTTTTTTAATATTAATAAGAACGACAGCAGCATCAATTGAGTGAATCACCTGATTAAGAGTAGCAAGATTTTTATCTTTTAATTGAATAATCGATGAGTAGTTTCTTAAAATGTAGACAAAGTTAGCAAACGCCAGAAAAAAAGCCAAGAACTGAAAGAGGCGTATTGACTCTGCTTTACGTATGGACTGCTTTTCCAAAAGCCAAACCAACTGATTCATATTATCCAACATAACAATATTATTAATTTGAACCTGGTTGATTAATATAGAGAGATCATCAAGAGAACCCATTGACCTTGAAAAATAGTCTTCAATTGCATCATGTAAATCAACCCAAGCGCTCTCTGCCGCACCAATGACGTTCAACTTGTCATTCCCCACAACCCTGCGAAGATAAACCTCCTCTTGCTTGGGGTTAACGGTCACGCCTCCATACTTAAAAGCATTCAAGGTATGACGATAACTTTGCATGTCACGCTCAACGCTTACCTTTACATGTTGAACCTCATCCTTTCGACCCTGATCAATAGCTCTATCTAGCGCGTATATATTTTTACTGATGGCTTGAGAAAGCATTCTCTGCCACCCCGCAACATTGATCTCAACAGCATCTTGCTCAAGTTGACGCGTAAGCAGTATATTGAGGCCCAACATACTGCTATCCAACAAAATAAAAAGA
>JAYPBG010000027.1:16065-18416 GCA_038124075.1 Gammaproteobacteria bacterium | reverse complement strand
TCTACACCTTGGAGCTGCCGAACGGTGAATCACTGTTGTCGATGATGCCTGAGGGTTGCTCAGGCATTCTCGGCTTCGTACTCAAAGAATGCCACTTGGTTTCGCCCTCCATTTTTCGCCTTATAGAGTGCTTTATCGGCTTGGTCAATCCACTCATCCACACTGTTGATCTGCTCTGTCAGAATCGAAACACCGAAGCTCACGGTAATCTGGATCTTCTCTTCATTAAACTGGAAGGAGAGCTTGGCGATCTCCTCACGAAATCGCTCGACCAGGGAGCGTGCGCCGTCCATCGATGAATATGGCAAGAGCATTAAAAACTCCTCACCACCAATTCGGCCCACGACGTCGGCTTTACGCATTGCGCCCTTGAGGTAACCGCTTAGCTCGGTCAGTATATGATCCCCTGCTGTGTGCCCCCACCTGTCATTGATCGATTTAAAATGATCAATATCAAAAATGGCCAGAGCGAACTGTGCATCATATCGCTCTATTTGATTCAGTTCGCTTATGATTCTATCTAACATATAACGTCGATTATAGAGCCCTGTCAGTGGGTCTCGAAACGCGAGCTCTTTTAATAGGGTGTTCGCCTCTGTTAACCCCTTCGTTTTGATTGCTACTTTATGGTCAAGCTCTTGATCTATGTTTTTCATATAGTTGATCATGCTGTCAAAGGAGTTTGCCAGCTCCCGTGTCTCTTGCCAGCCCCCGTTAGGCAATGAGTCGGGTTGATACTCTTTGTCTGTTTGTAATTTTATATAGTGATTAAGCATTTCAATCGGACGAGAAATGATAAAAACGCCCATTAAGCTTAGGCATATGGCCATAAAGATAACAACGATCTCGAGAAGCAAAATATTGTTTAAATGCAGCCCTAACTGCCCATCCAGCTCAGACTCGTTGATTTTGGCGACTATCCCCCATTGAAGGGTGTCGATATATCGCGTCGAAGCCATGACGCGATTCCCGGCATAATCAGGGGCATTGTTCATGATGCCTTCTCGTCCTGTGAGTGCCTGAATAATGGGTGTCTCTAATGTGTTGCTTGACACGGTTCGTTTAAAAGCGGCTTCTCGATCATACTTCAAGGGTGCTACAAACAGTGCATCACCGTTCTCCTGGCGAGCTGCAAATATCCACTCGCCGGTTTGGCCCAACCCTGTACGGTCATGCGCAAAGCCATCGATAAATTGTGCATCAAATATGATGTGGGCATAGCCGATACCGCTGTCTCTTATGAAGAGTGGAGTGGTGTAACTGAGCATGAGCGTCTGTGTCGGTGATGGGTGCAGCACCATTTTACCAACGATACCGCGCTTCATTAATTGGCCTACAGGCAATGATGCATCTGTTGAGGAGACCAGGCGCATCTGTTTGTCGTAAATATGAATGGCATGAACTGTGTTAAGACTCTGCTTCGCATCATGAATAATACGGGTGATAAAGACTCGATCTTTTTCTTCGTTTTTTGCTTGCCACTCTTGCAGGCTGATTCGAAGCTGTGTCCTGCTGGCAACAAGCTGGGCGCTCTCTTTTAGACGGTCAGTGATCAATAGTATTGTGCGCTTGACAGAGGATGAGATGGTTTCGAGCTGCTCCGCTTTTAATGCGCGGTATTGGGTTACTCGGCTCTCTTGTAGATAGTGAATGCTTAAAAAGGTTGCTGATACTTGTATGGCAATTAACGCGAAAAAAAATAGAGTCAGTAAATATTTCAGCTTCACGATGGATCTCCAATTGGATGAGCGAGAAGCTCCTAGGTCGATGAGTGTTAAACATAGGGTCTGGCTTTTGTAGAGCAGAACGTTTTTTTTACTAAGGTGTTCGCAAGACTGGTCGAACGCTGTTCGGGTGTTCGAAAAATTGTTGGTGAGGTTAAAAGCATACAGTAATTACGCTGAAATAGAAGCGTAAAAATATGAAATAGCAAAGATTATTTTAAATAAAGTCAAAGGCGTGGAAATAGGGGGGGGCGGTGGTAGGGTGTGACAATGTGACAGAGAGAAGCGGGTGCTTCTCCCTGGGTGTGATGTACGTTATCCGTTATCCGTTATCCGTTTTGGCAGTACGGTGCTCAGTTTTTCGGCCATACTTCTTAAACAGGTCTCTGTGGTTTTCCAGTCGATGCAGGCATCAGTAACGGAGACGCCATACTTCATCTCCTCTTTGTTGGAGGAGAGTTTCTGATTACCCCACTCAAGATGACTCTCAATCATTAAGCCGATAATGGATTGGTTGCCCTCTAAGATTTGATGGGTAATGTTCTCCGCGACCAGCGGCTGCAAGGCGGGGTCTTTGTTGGAGTTGGCGTGACTGCAGTCAACCATAATGTTTTGAGGCAGTTTGGA
>JAYPBG010000027.1:9089-16055 GCA_038124075.1 Gammaproteobacteria bacterium | reverse complement strand
GTTTGGATTTCTCCAGCTGTTGCTCGGTCAGGGCGATGTTCACGGAGTCATAGTTGGGTTTTCCACCGCCGCCGCGCAGGACGATGTGTGAGTAGGGGTTTCCAGCAGTATGGGTAATGGCAACCTGCCCATCTTGGTTAATGCCTAGAAAACTGTGTGGTTTGGAGACGGAGAGCAGCGCATTGGTGGCGACAGAGAGGCTGCCGTCGGTGCCGTTTTTGAAACCTACAGCACAAGAGAGTCCGCTCGACATCTCTCTATGGGTTTGTGACTCCGTTGTGCGTGCGCCAATCGCCGACCAGCTGATGAGGTCTTGCAGGTATTGAGGGGAGATGGGATCCAGCGCTTCGGTGGCGCAGGGTAGGCCTATCTCAGAGAGATCGAGCAGCAGTTGCCGGCCAATTCTGAGGCCCTCTTCAATTTCAAAACTGTCATCCATATGAGGGTCGTTGATCAAGCCTTTCCAACCCACGGTGGTTCTTGGTTTTTCGAAGTAGACACGCATGACAATGTAGAGGGTATCGCTCAGCTCGTCAGCCAGTGCTTTTAATCTTTGAGCATACTCTTTAGCCGCCTCGGTATCATGAATGGAGCAGGGACCGACGACGACCAGCAGGCGATGATCCTTGCGCTCTAGAATGTTCATGATGGTTTGTCGGCCCTCCAGCACAGTGCTGCTTGAGCGCCCTGTGTGCGGAATGGCTTCTTTGAGTGCTTGGGGTGTAATCAGTAGATCTTGAGAACGAACGTGGATATTATCCAGAGCTTGTGCGTTCGAGAGGGTCTTATCGTCTGCCATTGGAATGCGCTCTCCATACTTTTCTATATAGGTGTCAGTGTATAAGTCTATAAATCATGCTGTTGATCTGTAGTGTACTTAAAAGTCGTCCAGTTTTCTATCCGCTGTTCTCTATCTAAATAGGCTAGACTATTTAGATAGAGTAGGAAAAGTACAATCGGTGCTACAAAGGTGCGAAATGAAGCGATCCTTTCAGGAACAGATGACCGAAAACCACTGCTTTGGCTGTGGGCCCAATAATCCAGCGGGGTTGCGTGTTAAGGGCTATTGGTTGGATGATGACCCCGATTCTGGTAAAGCGTACTGTGATTTCAAGCCGGAGCCACATCATAATGCTGGAATGCCACACTACTTGAATGGGGGGGTCATTGCAACGGTCATGGACTGCCATTCGGTGATTACGGCGGTTGCTCACGCTTATCATACTGAAGGTCGGGCGATCGGTGAGGGGGATACCCTTTGGTACGTGACCGGCAGTTTGACGGTAAACTACTTGAAACCGGTACCCATTGATCAAGTGAGTCGGTTCATCGCGACGATTCAAGAGGTCAAGGGTAAGAAGACTCGGGTGGCTACGGCGCTTTATGTGGGTGATCAATGCTGCGCAAACGCCGATGTCCTCGCTGTGCGTGTCCCATCTGAGTGGTTGCAGCCCGCTTCGCCGGGTTGATGATGATGCGACGGTGTTTGGGGGTTGAACGCTGTTATACCTAGATTGACAGGTATTAGAGTCTTTATTGAATATATTTTTGTGGTGCTGATCCATTATTATTGTCTTAATATTTTCTTACGAATGCTCTTAGTATTTTCTTAGAGTGCTCTTGGCATTCTCTTAGCTTTCCCTTTCCTTCTTCTTATTAATATGAGTGGGTTAAATCATATTTTATGGTACCTATTAGGCAATACGCTATGAAACATCCATTGACACTGTTTACCGGTGCAGCCAGTGTGGTTGCCGCTCTGAATGTCAAGGCAGGGCAGACGTTTGGTAAAACAGGGGCGACCGTTTTAAGTTCGGTTGCCGGTGCAGGCGCGCGCTTGCCCTCGGCCAGACTATCAAGCCGTGGCGATCAAAGTGAATCCATGCGCTCATCGGTTGTGATCACCAGCAGTGTTCGAACGCCCATGGGCAGCTTTCAAGGGGCCTTAAAGGGGGTGAAAGCCACAGAGCTGGGTGCAGCTGCAATAGAGGCGGCGGTTGAGCAGTCTGGGGGGGATGCATTGGCTGAAGCGGTGGATGAAGTCTATATGGGAAATGTGATCAGTGCCGGTTTGGGTCAGGCACCGGCGCGGCAGGCGGCTCTGAAGGCGGGGCTGCCCGAGTCGGTACCATGCACAACGGTCAATAAAGTGTGTGGTTCCGGTATGAAAGCCGTCATTGAGGCCGATAACGCACTCAGATTGAGCAAGCTGAATGGGGGTGCCCTTAAGGTGGTGGTGGCCGGTGGCATGGAGAGCATGTCTAATGCCCCCTACATCGAGCCAAAAGTGCGTGACGGTTTGAAGTTTGGGCATCATGAGGTTAAGGATGCGATGCTCTTAGACGGCCTTGAAGATGCTCAGTCGGGCGACAGTATGGGTAAGCTGGCCCAGTGGATGGCAGATCAAAAAGAGGTCTCCAGGGAGGCGATGGATGACTACGCCATCGAGTCACTGCACCGGGCCGAGCGCGCAATCGAGGCAGGGCTGTTCGAAGCGGAGATCGTGCCCATTACCCTCAAAACGCGAAAAGGGGAGCAGGTTGTCTCGACCGATGAACAGCCCAGCAGAGCCAATATCGCTAAGATTCCCTCTCTCAGACCCGCTTTTAAAGACGATGGCGGTACCATTACCGCAGCGACCTCCAGTTCGATTTCAGACGGTGCATCGGCCATGGTGATGATGATGGAGGAGGAGGCATTGGCCCGAGGCCTTGAGCCGCAAGCCCGTCTGTTAGCACATGCCAGCCATGCACAAGCACCCTCGGAGTTCACCGTGGCGCCCATCGGAGCCATAGAAAAGGTGCTCGCGCAGGTGGGTTGGTCTGTGGACGATGTGGATCTGTTTGAAATCAATGAAGCCTTTGCTTTGGTGGCCATGCTGCCGATGCGCGAATTGGGTATCCCTCGTGAGAAGGTTAATATCCATGGTGGGGCCTGTGCATTGGGCCACCCTCTGGGGTCGTCGGGTTCGCGTATTATGGTCACCTTGATACATGCGCTTGAGCAGACGGGTAAAACACGTGGGGTTGCAGCTGTCTGCATCGGTGGTGGTGAGGCGTTGGCGGTTGCCTTGGAGCGCTGTTAGGTATTAAAAAGTGCTATGCATCTTCAGAGCTATCTGAATATAATAATAAGGTTATCTTGCTTGCATGAGTGATCTTTATTGGAGGTGCCGCCATGTCTACACTGCGTTATACCGTGGATACTCACAATATTATCGTTGATACCTCTGATTATTGGGATACCTTTGCAGAGGAGAACGGTGGGCATGAGCTAAACAGTGTGCAGGTCATCGGTCGAGATCTGTTTGATTTTATAACCGGCGATATTACCAGAATGTATGTTGATACGCTTTTGCAGCGATCAAGAATCTTAAAAGCGCCTCAGGTTAAACCTTATCGTTGCGATTCGCCTGAGCTTCGTCGTTATATGGAGATGACGATTGAACCTGACCAAGGGTATCTTGTGCTTACTCATTCCACGGTTAAAACCGAACCACAGGGCCACTCCATCCACTATGTTGGGCGTGCTGAAGAGGGTGGGGAACCTTTGAGCACGGCTCAAGAGGTGGGCGCTCAGAAGGTGAACGCCTTAATTCTACGTTGCAGCATCTGCAATAGAATCCGTGTAGAGAATCACTGTTGGTGCGAGGGAGCGACGGCCTATAGGCAAGGCTTAATCACATCAAGCGCACTGCCTGTCACCTATACGGTATGCGCTAACTGCAATCATCTCTGAGCGTGATGTTTAGGCGTCCCTGTTCTTGGCCGCCCGCTTTTTCTGAGCACCTGCTTTCATAACGGTTTCAAAGTTGATCGGAGAGCGTGGAGGCCACCTGTCTGTGCCGTATTGCAAAACGAATAGTGCGCTCCAAGAGTTGGCCTGAGAGTTCATTTTTATCCAGCGTATCAAAAATGTTAAGGGCTTGAGCCGCTTTTGCCACCTCAGGGTTATTGCCGTTGAAAAATAGGATAAATGGCGGCATTTTATTTAAATCGTTTAAACTTTGAATCAGTTCAATGGCGTTGGTCTCTTTAAGTGCGTAGTCAATTAAGCATATATCGTAATGCTCTCTTTTGAGATCCATTAAGCCTCTAATGGGGTCCTGTTGATGGTGGATACTGTAGATTTCGCGCAGCGGCCCCTGTTGGGTTAAGAGGGTCTTAATGATCGTCAGCCCGTCGGTGGATGTGTCATCGACAATCATCACTTTAATGGTTGAAGCGATGGGTTGGGTGGCCGATAAAATAACCTGATTCAGTTGTGCATAGGTCTTTTTCAGTTTGCGGTGTATTCGATGTATCTCTGTAATATCGGTAATGGAGATGACGCACCCTTTGCGGTTCTTGCTCTCTTTTATGTAGGGGGAGATTTTTATGAGCAAATCCTCGTTTTTTTCCGTTGTCATCTCCTGCTCAATGGGGGTGCCCGTTTCCATCACATCGGCAATATCTTGCAGCAGCGTGTTGCTGGGCAGTTTATGGTTGATATGGTGAAAAGGCCTGCCGATGTCGGTTTTCATCAGGTTGATGACGCGCGTTGCGGCTGGGGTATAATTTCGAATCAACATCGCTTCATCTAAAAACAGGATGCCAATGTCGGTAGACTTGATCACATTGTCAAGGTCGGAGTTGATGTTCGTGATCTCTTCTATTTTCTCTTGGTATTCGCTGTTCACGGTATAGAGCTCTTCATTCACCGATTGCAGCTCTTCATTGGTGCTTTGCAGCTCTTCGTTGGCGGCTAACAGCTCTTCGTTAGATGATTGCAGCTCTTCGTTGGTGGTTTCGAGCTCTTCAATAGTAACCTGTAAATACTCCTGATTCCTCTTAAGCTCCGATTCCAGATCATCAATGCGCTGCTTTTTCTCACTGTTGGCATCGTAAGATAAGGCCTCTGTACTCCCCGTGTCGGTCTGATTGTTTTTGTCAATGAAAATAATGGCCAGCTGGAAATGACCGGCCGGTTTGCTTTCGTAGTAGCGTACACGTAAATCAAACTTCAGAGTATCGCCGTCTATTTTTCTAATATGGATATCTTCATAGATGATGTTGGTTTTGCCTGAGATGGCACGGTGTATGGAGGTGGATACAGCCGTTGTGAGCTCTTCAATGATGATTTGGTTGATGTTGGATGAGAAGGCACCGGTTTTATATTTTCGTGTGTAAGGTGTGACATCGCCGAGCGCGTAGACCACCTCTAAATCATGATTGAGAATCATGCAGGCGGGTATGTAGTCCTGCATCAGGCACTCGATCATCGGTGACGAGACCACCGGTTTTTGCTTCTCTTGATAACGACGAAGCAGCTCCTCAACATCGGGTGCTTGGTTTGCCCGGTCATGGCTGCTGCCGGGTTGGTGAACGGCTGGCAGCATCAGGCGGGTCGCCATTGACTTCTTAAATATACGGCTGCGCTCGTGTACCGTTTCAAAATATTGTTGAATGGCACCGATCGATTCTGAAGAGCCTAGAAATAGGTAGCCCTCTTTTCGTAACGAGAAGTGCAGCATGGACAGGACCCGTTTTTGGGTTTCCGACTGGAAGTAGATCAATACATTGCGACACACGGTTAGGTGGGTATTGGAGAAAGGTGGGTCACTGATGAGGTTATGGGTCGCAAAGACAACCATTTGTCGTATCTGTTGATTGATTGCCATATGATCTTCTGCCACGGTGAAGTACTCATTCACCCGCTTTTCACTGATGTCATCACGTACGTTCAAATTGAACTGCCCAGAGCTGGCTTCTGCGATAGCGTCTGGGTCTACGTCGGTTGCAAAGATCTTTATCTGAAAGGATTGCCCTATTTTGTTCATCGCCTCATCGAAGAGTATGCCTAAAGAGTAAGCCTCTTCGCCGGTAGAGCAGCCTGCAACCCATACCCGAATCGGCTCCCCATGCTTTGCTTGCTTTAAAATGGCCGGTATGACTTTTGACTCCAGTTCATGAAAGGCGTAGTCGTCTCGAAAGAACCGAGTGACGCCGATCAGCATATCTTTGGCTAATGTCTGAATCTCTTGGCTGTTTTTCAGAAGCAGCGCATAGTACTCTTTTAAATTGTTCAGCCCGTGGACCCCGATGCGTCGTTCAATGCGGCGCGCCACCGTTGTGGCTTTATATTGTGCAAAATCGATGTCGCTGCGCTCTTTTAAAAGCTTAAAGATCTCTTGAAAGGAGACCTCATACTCTTCAACTTGTCGGATCAGTGAGGCGTCTTGGTTGCTGATCATGGGGTGTGTAATAAACTGGACCAGCTTAGAGGGGAGATCAGGGGCATCGGCGATGACGTCTGCAAGGCCCGTCTTGACGGCACTGTACGGCATGCCATCAAATTTGGCGCTGGTAGGTTCTTGTATCATGACTAAGCCGCCGACCTCTTTGATCGCTTGTAACCCTCGGCTGCCGTCACTCCCTGTGCCTGATAAGACAATGCCGACTGAGCGGTGGTGCTGATCTTCCGCCAAGGCTCTGAAGAAGATATCGATGGGAAAATTGAGGCCGGAGTTCGGCATTTGATCGACCAGCAGCAGTTTCCCTTCAGCAATCATCATGCTCTTACGGGGAGGGATGAGGTAAAGTGTATTGGGTTCGACCAGCAGGCTGTCGGTCGCATGGAGGACGGGCATTTTGGTACAGCGCCCGAGCAGTTCATCCATCATCGATTTAAAGTCCGGGGAGAGGTGTTGGATAATGATGAAGGCTAACCCACTCTTTGTAGGCATGTGTTCAAAGAACTCTTGCAAGGCCTCAAGTCCACCAGCAGACGCGCCAATTGCGACGTAATAGGTAGGCTCAACGGGTGTGCTCGTTGTTTTGGGGTCTTGCGAACGTTCTTGCATGGCGGTGCGCTCTCTTTGTTTGCGATTAGAGCGGGTCTCAGTCTGTTGCTCTCATCGGTGTAAGTTATGGTCGGTGTAAGTTATGGTCGGTGTAAGTTATGGTCGGTGTAAGTTATGGTCGGTGT
>JAYPBG010000027.1:2130-8989 GCA_038124075.1 Gammaproteobacteria bacterium | reverse complement strand
AAGTTATGGTCGGTGCTGCTGAGTGAGTATAGGAAGGTGCTAATTTAGCGATCAGTCTACGTGAACGGGGAAAAAACCACAATGATGGCAGATGGTATCGCAGGCTATTATTTAAATCGTTTGTGCGCTTATTCTGCCGCCTTGTATGAGCAAAGTTTCTCCAGCTTCGATGAGAGCTGTTTCGCGGCGCATGGCTTGTTCAATAGATAGCCTTGGTGAAGCTCGCAGCCCCACTGTGCAAGGGTGGTGAGCTTCTCTTCTGTATCGACCCCTTCTGCAACCGTAGTGAGCGAGAGTGATTGTGAGAGGGCAAGGACAGCCTGTACTATGGCTGCATCTTCTGAGTCGGTGAGTATGTCACGTACAAAGCTTTGATCGATCTTGATGATGTCTATCGAAAAACGCTTGAGGTAGGTCAGTGAGGAGTAGCCTGTTCCAAAGTCATCCAGTGCCAACTGAACGCCCAGCGCTTTAATGTTGCTCAATGTTTGCCGTGTGGTGTTAGAGTCCGTAATCAGTGAGGACTCTGTTAACTCAACCACAACTTGCCCGGCTGAAAGGCCTGCTTCCTGGATTGCGTTTTCCAGGTTGCGAATCAGTTGAGCGTCTCTCAGTTGTCTGGGGGATAAGTTGATCGAGATGTGGCTCTCAGGGGGGAGCAACGACTGCTCAATCCACCGTTTATGTTCTCTGAATGCTTGCTGCCATAGCCAGCGGCTGACCGGTGCAATAAGGCCTGACTCTTCAAGCAGAGGGATGAACGCCTGTGGGGGGAGCAAGCCCTGTTCTGGGTGTCGCCACCTTAGTAGCGCCTCAGTGCCCATAGGCTGGCTCTGTGATGTGGTGGCTTGAATTTGATAGAAGACTTCGAACTCCCCGCGCTCCATTGCTCGGTATAGGCTGTTGCCTAGCAACAGGCGTGATTTTGAGGCCTCTTCGAGTTCGGGGGAAAAATATTGATAGTTGTTGCGGCCCTCTTCTTTGGCCCGGTAGAGTGCGATATCGGCCTGTTTGAGTAAATTTTTAGGGGTGCACTTGCTTTGGCCCGTTGCAAACGTGATGCCGATGCTGGTGCTGATAAAGACCTCTTGCTCACCTAACAGCATGGGTTGGCGTAATGTGGTGAGCACCTTCTCAGCGACATTGGCCGCAACGGAGGCGTCGACCAGCCCTTCCACGAGGATCATAAACTCATCACCGCCGAACCGTGCAACGGTGTCTTCGCTGCGGACACAATCGAGCAGCCGCTTAGCGACCTCAATCAGCAGTAAATCGCCCGCATCATGGCCCAGTGTGTCGTTTATATTCTTAAAGCCATCCAGATCAAGGCATAGGATTGCAAAAGGGCCGTGGCGCTCAATGCGGCTTAGGGCATGCTCTAGGCGGTCATGAAAGAGCGCTCGGTTTGTTAAGCCGGTTAAGGCGTCATTTTCGGCCATTTTCCTCAGCTTTTCATCGGTGATTTTCCGATAGGTAATGTCCATAATCGTGGCGATGAAGCCTGAGATCACGTCGCTGTGGTCGAGCAGGGGGCGTGCTTGGAGTTGTACCCATACGGTATTGCCGATCGGCGTTAGCAAACGGTACTCTTCACTGAACTCATTGCCGATGACAATATCGTCTCGTAACTGCTCTAGAAGCGACGAGACATCATCGGGGTGAATGGCATTGATCCAGCCCAGCTGCATGACATCGTTGCGGCCATAACCGCAAATGTCACACCAGCGACTGTTAACATATTCCGCTTCCCAATGTTTATTTGTCTGTATGATGCCGATAGGCGCTAAGTCTGAGACAGCTTTGAAGCGCTCTATTTCGACATATGGCTGGCGATTGATCGACTCCAACTTCAGGTTAGGACAGAGCATTACAAGGATCGCCCGTGCGCCGGTGTCGCGTTCGCGGAGGGGGGTGGCGCTCATGGGGAAGGTGTTACCGTTTTTTTGGCGCCCTGTGAGCTTTGTTTGAGGGGTGGCTTTCTCTTTGATCCTGTTGGGGTTAAATGTAAGAATGCGGTGCTCATTGGGAAAGCGCTCTGGAAGAAACTCAGTGATCGCTCTACCGGTCGCACTTTCTGCGGTGACACCAAACGACTGTTCTGCAGCATGATTGAAGCGTATAACCTCATGCTCTGCGTTGATGCAGATGATCGGCATGTGCGTATGGTTAACAAGGTTATGCAGTGTGCTGCACCAGGGTTGCTCATTAAACTGCGGCACCTCACTGGCTTGTATGGACTGCTGTATGCAGGTGGATGTGCTCAGAAGCGGGGCGCACCGTTTGGCCAGTTCGAGGTCATAAGGGATTGGGCTGTTAAATAAGGCTATAATCGCGTAAGTGTTGTTGTTGTGCACAAGCGGTAGGGCGATCATATGTGTAATGGGGGGGATGCCCAGAGGGGAGAGGTTAAGTTGCTCTAATTGGGGGGCGAAAAAGATCTGCGCTTCTTTGCGCTGCAAGATGACATTGAGGCACTCTGTCTGCTGTTCGAGCTCATAAGGCAGCGTATGAGCGACCGTTGGAGCGACAGCGGGATGCGTGACCAGCAGCTGGAACGGTCCTGTCTGGTTTAAACACTCAATCACTAAGCCACCCCTTGAGCCTGTAATGTGACAGAGTTCATCCACTGTGCTCTGGTATATTTTTAATTTGTTGGTTAATTGGTCTGCGTCTTGCTGCATCCGGTCAATGGCGGATCGGAGCGTATGATCTTGACGGCGATCTGCGTGTGGTAAGGCCATGAATGTTAATATCCCTTCATATTTTCGATCTTTAGTACAATCAATGCCAAATAGTAACTATGAGTAGAACTATGAATAGAATTATGAATAGAACCATGAATAGAACCATGAATACAATTATGAATACCATAGTCGGTGTTAATAAAATAGTACAGTTTGAATGCAATCAGTGCAAAAGTAGATGAAATGCTCAAAATTTACCACCTATGTTTTACGTAATATAAAAAACACCTGCTCAATACCGGCATACAGGAAAGGGCTGGTATTTTGTTCAGATTAAGTTGAGTGTTAGGTAAGGCGTTGCTCATTTGAATAAAAAACAAAAAAATTCCTTGATTTATTTACCTGCAGGGGTGATTACGTTACTCTATTTGCTTGGTTTCGAATTGTCCAGCCACTTTGCACCGAATAAGTGCATCCAAGGTATCGGTTGCTCTATCAGTATACTCTTTTGTCATAAGCGGTGAGCGGCAGGGTGAAGAGGCATGGAAAAGTGTGCTTCCGAGGGTACAGCTAATATGGTAGAGCTTATGATAGAAGATACGGTAAAGAGACCAAACCCTTCTGGGGCTGCTTCAGTCGAAGCCCCTCTAGAGATTGACTTAGTACTGGCGAGTGAGTGCGATATTGCATTTTGCTTAAGGCTTTCACAGCTGCGCACCGCCGCTCAACGCTGCTGCTTGATCTTTATTAACTCTGAAAACCTGGCATGGCAACAAGCCTCTATTTTTGAGAAAGCGGTTGATGTTGCTGTGGTCAATGGTGATCAACCTGTGTTGCTCACGACACATACGATCTATTTTATCCCTATGACATACAGCGTGAAGCGGATAGGAAGTCGCTGGCAGCTGTCCCCTGATGCTTCTGGCATCGCCACTTTAAAGGCCTTGCTGGAAGGGGGGCGGCTTCAAGTTCAAGATCTTGTGCTGCTCAGAACGGCGCACCTAAAGAGAGAAGCTGTTGATTGGTATAAAGGGGTCGAACGGGTCTGGGTTGAGGGAGATCTAGAGAGTAGAGAGGCGGTACTCGAGCATGTTCACTCGATTTCACGGTCTGAATTAATGGCAAGCTTATGCGATCAAGCACTGACGGTACAAGGTAAAAAAAGTGATGCAGAGATCGAAAGATCTAAACGGTACCAAGATCAGCAGAGGGTCTATCTTAAACAGCATCATAACCACCGCTTTGACCTCATAAAAGCACTCTCTGAGGAGAGTGGGGTCGCTTATAAAGAGTTCTCTGAAGCTTGGGTCATTGGCCGCTGCCATGAGCGTGTTGTAGCCTTGGGGTTGAATAGCATCGCGGCGTATAGTGATTACTGTGCAAATAATGATTATGAAGTAGAGCAGCTTGAGCAAGTGCTGTTTACTGCTCAACCAGACCCGGAGTGGTGTAAAGAGGTATTTCTTGAGGCTCAGCAGTTATTAAAACGATTCCCGTTGGCACAAAACTGTCAGGATAAACCCTTTCGTGTTTGGGTGCCTTCCGGTGGTTTGGGTGAGGCCGCCTATGCGTTTGCACTGGCTTGGCAGCAGATGTTGAACCACAATCAAACCCGGGGGCTGCTTAAGGTGTTTTCCACTCACATGGGCAAGGGGTTTAAAAAGCAAGCGAGTATAGGGCTGCATACGCAGTGTGTTTCAGCACTGAAACAGTGTGGTGTGGAGATAGAGGCGTTTATTCATGAGCATAGAGATGCATTTTATACTATGCCTGCGCTGCGACATAACATCGCTTTCTCAAAGCACGATTTAAGACGCTCACCACCTTATAGAGGGGTTCACTTAATCATTTCGAAGCAGAGTTTGACGCCTTATATCGAGAGTGTGCGGGAAAAGATCGTCATGATATTTAATCAGAGTTTGGTTGAAGGAGGGTTGCTCTGGTTGGGGCTTGAGGATGAACGTCACGTGGCTGGGCAAATAAGTACTTATGGTTTTGAAGCGGTCGAGGGCTTTAGAGCACTGTATCGAAAAGTCGATGAACTCACCGAGACATCGTTGCACACGATGGATCACATCGATAGCCTACCACGTTCACACTATGCACCGCCGCTTCCCCTGCTGCTAAAACACCATAAGCGTTTCAATCGATACACTGATTACCAACGGATATTAGATCATTTAATTGATGAATTTTTACTGCCGGGTGTGCTGTTTGATGATCGCTTTCAATTGCTGCATGTGATGGGTGATGTGGCGCCTTTTATGTTCGAACCGAAGAAGCAAAACTTTATATTCGATATCCGCTATCTCTTTAAGCCCCCTTTGTCAGTGCATCTGCCGATGTTGGTAGAACAGCTGTTCGAGCAGAAAACCCGGCGCCTCTATCGTACAGAGTGGTATGATGAAAAGGAGCAGCATGTTGGCGCGCTGAATGTGCATCTGCTCTACGAGTTGGATCAGTCAAAAAGCAGAGGGATCGGTGTATTACTTTTTGAGTTGCAGCTGCAGGAGAGTGTGGCTGATGCAAAGGCGAACGATTCTATTAAGTCTCAATTCGAATACATTCATCGATTAGAGAGCGATCTGTTAAAGGCTCAAAAAGATGCGAGCAGAGTGCTTCAGGTGCAACAGGAGAAGCTTGATGAAGCAAACGTGACCCAGGCTAAATTGGCGTATGATAATGATCAGTTGCAAAAGATTAATCAACATATCTCATCACGTTATGAGACATTGACGGTCATGCACCAGAAGGTGCATTACGATCAGTTCTGTTTAGCACAGGCGTTTGATCTGTTGCCTATGGCCGTGGCTATTCTAACAAAAGAGGGTAGATTTCGTTTTGTCAATCCTCGTTTCAGAGAGTACCTGTGTCAACATAAGCTCTTCGTAAAAGAGGGTGATATCCAGGACTTGGGTATCACCCTGTTTAAACATGACTGTTTAGGTAACGCTTATGATGCCTTGGTAAGCATACTCAGCGCCAGTGAGATGGATGAGATGGATAAGATGGACGCAGAAGCCATCTCTGTTCCCTTGCCGTCAAACCTGACGCTTTACTTTACCTCTCTTCCTATGCATGAGGTGTTGGTTGCTCTATCAAGTACACCTATCTGAAACGCTTGCCCCTTTTTCTACCCATATTAAAAACCGCCTAAATCAAATCCCTAACAACTCGACAAACTCAAATAGTATAAAACCAATCTTCAAGCAGGTAGCTAAACCCAGCTCTGTGGAGTTACAACAAGTCGTAGACAATATCAGTCTCAAAGTAGAGTGGCTATACTTTGATGGACACATAAACTCGATGATTTGCGCCGAATTGTTCAAGCGCTGACTGACAAAGGCCTACACATCGAGTCTATCAAAGAGGGGCTTACTTTCACAGGCGAAGATTCACCCATGGCTAAACTAATGTTGTCCGTCATGGGGGCTACTCTTGCCAAGCAGCGTGGCGCCTATCGTGGTAGGAAACGCGCCATTTCAGATAAAGACCTTCAAAAACTAAAACTGAAAGACCGTGTCGCTTCAGGTGAAAAGAAAGCTCAGGTTGCTCGCAGTTTCGGTATCAGTCGGGAAATCCTGTATCAATATCTGCGTGTCGGCAGTTAATGCCTGCCGAGTTCCTGGCCGAAGAGCAAAAAAGCCAATATGGCCGTTATTCAGATGAACCCAAAGATGTCCAACTCGCACGATATTTTCATATTGATGATACAGGCTTGTCGCTCATCAAAAAACGTCGTCGAGATTTCTTGATACGTTTTTAGTGAATTTATATTAACAATAATGATTATTTAAGCTTATTCGGGTAGAGGTTTTTCCGCCACACGACGAAGCAACTGCGCTAACGCCGAGGCATTATCAAGTCTGTTTGACACGGGAAGCCCCTCTGCACGAACCCCCTTCCCAACCAACAGGTTTGTGCCACCACAGACAAACATGGCCGCGTCGTCCCCGCCTCTACGCATATTATCCCCTGCAACCAATAACGAATCTCGCTTAGCACCCATTTTCTCCAAGAGGTAGTCTCGAGCGATACTCTTACGCATATGAGCGGGTTTAATATGAAAAACCTGCTTTCCTTTACTGTTTTTAGGGGCCGCGACCATAGGGTAGGGCACCTCCAACGTGCCACCCAACCCATTGACAAAGTTCTGGATACGATCTGATACATCG
>JAYPBG010000027.1:0-2120 GCA_038124075.1 Gammaproteobacteria bacterium | reverse complement strand
TCGACTCCCAGCGGGAATTGCAAATAAAGATAAGCGCCTCGAGGGTAGTAAATCGGCTCACCCGTCTCTTCATTCTTACGCAAATCCTCTTTAAATTCGCTCAGCGCCAGATCAACCAGTCGCTGCTCTTTGTCATCACCTAATACATAGGCATATATAGGCGTCTCCACAATAGGCGTTAGTCCCGAGCTCAAGCGAAATAGCTCACTGCCGCCACCTGGTGCCACTAAAATTCGTTCATGCACTGGGTCAGTTGGGTAAGCCAGCTGATACGATTTCAAAGATGGCTCGATCGATTTTATAAAATAATCCGAGATACCTCGTGTGGTTAGAGGCTGATTAGTTACAAGCGTAATGGAGCGACCCGACGCTAACCAATCCGTTAAGGCTTGGGCGACATCCGGCGCCATGGGCGTAAGTGCCTGGTCAGTTACCGTACCGTCATAATCCAGAACAGCGATCGTAGCCCGATAAACTGCGCCGTGACCACCCGCATTCGCCATCTCCTGAGCGTGAACCATTTTAGCCGAATCATGAAGCGCACTCAGATTAGACTCCAGTTGCCGTTGTGCACCTCGATCCTCTAAAAGACCCGCTGGCGAGTCTAATAGGCCCTCCGTTTCACAACGTTCTGCTATACGGTATAAGGTCTCGTTGTCATTACATGAAACGATCCCAAACGTACTGTTCTCCTGGGCAGTCCAGGATCCCAATATAGCCGCAATTGCCTCTTTGGCGGAAGTATCATTCGGTAAATAAGGTCTATCCAGCGCTGCACTCAACATCGCATTTTGCCTAAGCGTGGTACAGGCGCTACTCAACCATTGCTCCTTCTGAGCTGTCGTATATTTTTCCGTATCCGACTCCAACTCCATTTCGAGCATCATTGCCGCCGTAGCCAGATTCTGTTTAAATGCAGGCTTCTGATGAAGTGAATCGGCATAGGCGGCCTCTATTAATTCAATCTTTCGCTCGAAGGAGAGCTTTTGGAAAACGGTATCAAACTGCGCCGGCGACAGCTTGAGCATTGACTTCGCCATGCGTACCACCATGGGATAATCACTCTCCTCAAGCAGTTTCGGTATATTGCGTACAGGATCGGCCTTGATTACGCCTGTGTTTAACTTCTCTTCCACAGAGTGATCACGGTCGCGAATATCTAAGATGACACAGCTATGAAAACTCTCTGCTTTATCAGTGGCCTCAAATAACTTTGCGTGACACAGCAGATGCGCAGCGGACGCCGTCGCATCATCCAGAAAAATCACGTGCGGGGTCACTGCCGCTTTCGCCTCCTCTGTAAGATAAAACTTACCATTAACATAGGTCATACGCTCGTCTGTTCCTTTTAAACCGCTAAAATTAAATGCGGGCGTATCCGTTTTCTGTGTCGGAATATATCGAATTTTATGCACTTTAGCCACTTCTTGCGCCAATAGAGAGGAGGCCCCCGGCGTCCCTACACAACCAGCTGTAGTGATAGACCATTTATCCGGGTACTCCTGGATCGAGCACCCAGCATCCATTGACATCTCCTCTAACATCGGTCCGTACAGATCCGCGCACACTCTGAGCGCATTGCCATGCCCGAATTTCATCATGGAATAGAGTTCCGCCATCGAAACGGGTGTGCTACCCAGGCCAGGGTAAACGTGTTTTTCAGTAAAGATCGGGCTCTGCAGACCACCGCGCAGCTGCGCATGGGATTTTAAATGATATTGCTCTTTTATCTGGTCAGGCGTAGGGTCCTTTGAGTCTGAGCCAGGCTCTGGGCGTACAGATTCGAAAGAGGCCATCTCATTTGTTTGGGCCGTTCTAACAGGCATTCTATTTTCGGTCACCGAGGCATCCACTCCCGACATATTCGGCTGCGGCGAAGGGGATCGCAAATTGTCACTATTCTGATCATTCGTATACTGTACGGAAGCATTCCGAGTGAGAGCGCCTTCCATCATCCCAGTGAGTACTGGATACGCACTACTGCTAATTTGAGAATTATTCAAAGGAGGAGTATTTTCGGTTAAATGTTTTACTACTTTCATACGATCACCTGCAGCTGCCTGTTATTTACATTTATTGGGTATGATCTAAATTTGATGTTAAATCTTCGATAAATTATG
>JAYPBG010000026.1:17812-18545 GCA_038124075.1 Gammaproteobacteria bacterium | reverse complement strand
AGATAGAGTTCACCATCGACCTTTTATCAGCCCTTCAGTCACTGCACGCCACAGGTATCGCCCATCGAGATATAAAACCAGAAAACTTGCTTCTAAAAAATAGCCGCCCTGCATTTATCGACTTCGGACTCTCAACCGATAAAGAAGAGAGTACTGAAAGAGCAGGTACACAACTTTGGATGGCACCGGAAGTTTTTAATAAAAAGGAAAGTAACGTCGTTAGAACAGATATTTACTCTGTAGGCCTCGTGATAGCCGACCTCAATGGTGAGCACGAGATAACTCGCCCTGTGCTTTATGGGCGTGACAAAACGGCTCTGTTCAACAAACTTCAAAAATATAGAGCGCACTCTATTTCAGAGTTCAAAAAATCATCCGAAGCTAACAGGTCAGATCCCATTAAAAAGGCCTACTTCATTATGATTGAAATAAGCCCCGATAAGAGACCTACTCTTGACAGCGTGATAAGCGACCTAAATAGTGCTTTAAATGAACTAAATAATACAACCAATAAATAAATAGGAAACCTGCACGAAATAACCTGGACATTAAAAGCGAAGGCATATCTGAACACAGCGAGCTCAGGAACGGACAATATCAAAGATTTCGTGCCCACACCTAAGAAGACGCTTTTATCGGACTTTGAGCCTGCTTGAAGCAGTATGGGTCCCGTTCAGTCGGTCAATAACGGCCTGCTGACGCGCACTCAAAGGGCTTAACTGAACCCGAGGAC
>JAYPBG010000026.1:17168-17802 GCA_038124075.1 Gammaproteobacteria bacterium | reverse complement strand
GGGTAAAGCGTCATTACGCGGGGAGTAGAATCCGCGTCTCTTTGCCCTACTCACCTCTGTCTGTTGCTGATACCGAGGAGATCTTGCAATAAAGGTGGGCACCGCTGCGTTTACAGAGGCCATCTCCGGCCCTGCGCTCGACAATTTACAGCGTTGACCTAGATGCTGTCTATCTCTAACACTGGCTTTTCGTAGCCTATGCTCTACAACGCTTTCTTCCACACGGCTCAATATGCTGTTTTCTTTAATAGGCTTTAGTGGTGTTACCAAGGAGCCAGAAAAGATATTTTCCCCTGCTGCAAGGCTATGTTTATATTGGAATATTTTATCAATGAAGGAACGCCCACGAGGATTAACCATCTGTATTGCCATACTGCTCTCACTCTCACTTTTACAACTTTACAACTTTACAACTTTACAACCTTCAATATAACCTTCAATATAACCTTCAATCAATATATTACCAACACGCAGTATACATTTTATGAATAAAACAGAAACAGGTTAAACGCTCAACTACCCAACGTAAAGCTTTTTTTTCTAAAGTTAAAGGGTACTCTTTAATCAAAATAGGCATAGAAACAGTGAAAATACCACAATCAGGCACCCCCTCAATCAAGGCACACGATAAAAC
>JAYPBG010000026.1:13728-17158 GCA_038124075.1 Gammaproteobacteria bacterium | reverse complement strand
CGATAAAACAGGCGCGAGCCAGACAACCCAAGCTCCCAAGCGCAACGACTCTGAAGGCATGTCGAAAACAGCTAAGCAGACCGATTTTTTTACAAAGATCAAAACCATGACAACACGAACGGGTATCCGACAAATCGTAAAACCTGCAGTGTTCAAGCATATCGCCAAAACAGGTGAGCATATTACATCGGATGATATTAAAAATATTAAAGAGGCCATAACACAAAACATCAAACCAAAGTTAAAAAACCTTGACACCTATATAGATTACAAACTTAACCAACAGAAAACGCGACTTAATTCACTCATAGATGATGCACACTCAAAGAAATCAAGCGCCCCACGCTCTCTTTCAGCCAAAGAAGCGGGCTCAAAGGGCACACTCTTCGCCGCTCGCTCAGTCGATCTATCTAAAGTACATCTCTACGAAAAGTTTAAGACTCTGACGCCCCGCCTTCAACACTCCATCAAACATCAGGGGATCAGCCTGAGAAACGGTGGCAAATCACCCTTCTTAGGAGCAGGCACCTATGGCTCCGTCGAGCTTATAAGAGAAGTTGATACCAAAAAATGGTATGCACATAAAACCATACAGGATGATGGCAGTAGCATTAATAAAGAACTCACAATCATTAAGAAAATCATAGCGTCTGAAGAGCAAGGTGAAGCCTCTTCAAAAAACATTATTCCCAAAGCTTATGTAAGAGCCTACTCCCCTCGCTACAGCATAGACCATCGAGCCGGGCTTATCTCTGAAGTAGGCAACCAAACAGAGTTGGCAACCCTCTTTCCAAAGCTCAAAAGAAAGGGCAAACTCATATTCACCATTGACCTTTTAAGCGCTCTTCAATCACTGCATAGGAGCGGCATCTTCCATCGAGATATCAAACCAGATAACATACTTCTGAAAGGCAAACGCCCTGCGTTTATCGACTTCGGCCTTGCAACCGACCAAAATAGCTACAAGAGCTCTACAGGCACACTGATCTGGATGGCACCTGAGGTTTATAAAAAGAATACATCCAGCGATTCCGCTAAAGCAGACATTTACTCTGCAGGCCTTGTCATAGCAGATCTTGATGGAAATCATGACCTCACCAGACCTATATTATTTGGAGGAAGAGACAATATAAGGCACAAAATTGAACAGAAACGAAGCCAAGCTATTGAAGACTTCTATAGATCATCCAGAAAAAATCAAAACGCAGACCCCATTAAAAAGGCCTACTTCAGCATGATACAAAAAGACCCAACATATAGACCTACTCTCGACAGCGTCATCACTGACTTAAAAAACGCCTTAAATCGCCTTGAATGATCTGAAATAACAAACCCTGCATAACAGCCATACTGCCTCACCTACTCTGAATCGAAGAGTGATTTCTCTATCCAATCATTTCGCGCATCTGGCTCTGATTGTGCCAATACACGCTGAAGATGATCAGGCCATTGACGGCAAATATCCAAATAAGCTTCACGCCACTGCATAATAAACTGTTGTCGCTGACGGAAGGTTTCATGCGAATCTCTTTTTTCATGAACCTTCACCTCAATCGCCGCCGTATGCGTGAGTCCAATAAGCCCAATACATTTTATCGAGCCACTCATAAAACAGTAGAGCGCCCGATCCTCCTCTTTTAAACGCTCGATCCTTTTTGACATATTGAGCATCATCTGACTCACCCTCTGAATCAACTCATCATCGTCACTTATCGCCTCAAACGAACAGGCACCGACAGACTCAAGCAGTGCTTCACAGAACGCCGCGTGACGTCCAGCAAAGTCATTCACACACTGTCGAGCATCATCGGGTGTAAGGGGTACAGGCTCTGAAGATAAAAACAGAGCCTCGATCACCGACTGTTTAAGTCCCTGAACAGACGGCTCTTTCTTCTCGTCCTCTTGAGCACTGATCAGTGATGCATAACGCTCTGGACCATACCACTGCGTATGCTTAATCTTTGCGCCTTCACCAAGGTTAATCACACTCAAACCCCTGCCCTGCCGACAGTACTTATAACGCTCCAGCAGCGCTTCAATGTGGCATTTAGAAGCGTAGTAAATCGGAATGGTCTTGATCACCCCTCCCGTCACAGACTCATCTTCCTGCACCACTTGATGGTCAAACTCGGTGGCATCAGAGAACCCCTGGTGAACATCCTCTTTATAGTAGATCGTCTCCTGTGCATGGTGCGCATGAAGATCGACAAAACCAAAATCCAACCCAAAAAGGCGAATCTGTTTAAAACCATAATAGAGCGAGAACGCAAAGGCTAAATTGGTGCATGTCGGCACCCCTCCTTCCAAGGTCATCCCTTTCGAGGCAAACAGATCGACCAACCCACTTTCCGCCTTCTTATAGAGACGAAACGCTTTGAATCGCGACAACACCACCGGATTAATGTGCAGAGGCCCAACGGCACAAATCTGTTTCAGATAATCGGGGTCGTTAAGGTGATCTAGATAATCGACAACAATATAGTCGCTCTCTATGGTCACATGCAGAACCGGCGTTATCCCTTCCGCATGCAGCACCGACAGCGCAGGTCCGCATGAGATAATAAACGATCGACTCTGGAGCTGTTTAAGCAGCGGTAATGTTTCATCAAGAGAGGGACCTGCACCGACAATAGAGACAGGCAGCGCCCCGCTGTTGGAGATCGATTTTGGCAAAAATCGACCACTATTTTGAATATTATAGAGCGCCTGATTCAGCTGATTGACCTCATCATCATAATTTCCCCAGGTCGCAATATCCGCCGCAATGTTGTAACAGAGCTTATCAATAACGCGACCATTGCGACCATCACCCAAATGGTTATAGAAATGGGTCATCGCCGGAAAGAGGGGGGCAAGCTTATGCAGACGCGTGGATAATTGTTGATGCTGCTCAGCCTCTGTTAGGTGATCTGTTACCATAAACCGAAACCTCAGCTGCCCCTCTGCCTCTTTATGTTCTCTCCCTATATCACCCTCCTCTTTCTGCATCACCTCCTCAAAACGCTCTGCGATGCGCCACCAATCTACACAGTAGAGACTGGCTGCAAAGCGGTCTAGATCATTCTCGACAACGATAACCGCCGTTGTTTCAAAACGCTCTAAAAACTGTTCAATATGAAATCCAAGACCGCACCCCATAAACACCATACAAGGGTAGTGCGCTGGCATTGTATAGTGCCCAGGGTAATCTGCTCTCGTGATGCCTGAAAGCCGCGTCATGTTATCCGCCCTTTGGTGAAAGAACCGTGGGAACGGGAAATCACCAGGAAACGGGGGCGGCATGGTGGTCACCGGCCTATTAGGCCCAGCGCACTCTAAAAACTGCACCAACTCTTGAGCAGCATAGGCTTTTGCCTTTTGATGATAGAGCGAGCGCCCACCGAGCAGAAGATCAAACTCACCCTCTTCCATCCTAACATCGAGCTTACTG
>JAYPBG010000026.1:0-13718 GCA_038124075.1 Gammaproteobacteria bacterium | reverse complement strand
TCATACAATGCGTTATCGGTACGACGTAAAAAGCTCAAATTACGCTGCTGCCGCGCCTGAAGCTGCTCAATCACTCTATGTTGTCTGTGTTGATCACTTTGGACCTGCTGTCGCAGAGCAGTCAGTTCCGCGATGGGCGTATCCCACCCAGAATGCAACTGTGCTCGAAAAGGGTCAAAATCACTTACCCGGTGATAACTCCCCTTGCCCTGCTGCTTTTGCCCCTGAATGCGCCCCGCTTTGATATCCGGCCAGTGCTGCTTAAAAAGCTGCTGCAGTACCGTGTGTAGATGTTGGTAGGTGGTTGCGAGTGTCCAATCCCTCTGCTCAGAAAAGTCGACCTGCTGCTGACAGAGGATGGCCCCCGTATCAACACCTCTGTCCAACGCATGAATGGTCACCCCTTTAGGGGTACCCTCAATAAAACTCCAAAGATTGGGCTCTGCACCGCGATTCCAAGGCAAATAGGCGATGTGCAGATTAATGGCACGACCTTGGCAGTACTCAATCACATCAGGGGTAATAATATGGCGATAACCGTAACTGATTAAAAACGTAATGCCCCACGCTTTCAATTGGTCACAGGTGATCACCTCATCACTCTGCATCACCCACTCGCCCTGCTCTAACAACCCGTCGAGCAGCGGCGATTGCGCAGCCCCCAAAAAGAGAATGCGTATCGGCTGTGCCGGATGCGCTGCGTCATAGCGCTCTTCTGCCGCACGTTGATGAGGCCTATTGTTGGCCCATGTAAAGACATTGCTCATGCACTCAACCTAAAGACTGTTTTGCTAATCCACATTCGACCGCGAGCACGACTCTGGGTCTTCAGTAATGGTTGTTCGCAACCACGGATCCTCCTCCATGATGTACGCCTTTTGAAGCAGCTGGCGTGTATAGTCTGGCAATGACGCAATAAACGCCTGCACCTCCCGCTGCCACAACTGATAAACCGCACGCTCCGCACTCGAAGCCTGCCTCTGTCGCAGGGTATAACTCATACCAATATGCAAAAAATGCCTCAACGAACCCCGTATCATATAATAGCTGTGCGGGTACTCATCCTTAACCCAGCTCTGCAGCAGGTTATTCAACCGATTAAAGCGAAGCGTTAAGTCGTAACGGTTGCATAGGGGTGGCGCCAATACCGTCGTTAATTTATCACAGACATGCGCGAGATCCTCACAAGCACGTTGGACCAATGCATCAACGCCTCTGCTCTCTGAGGTCTCCACGCCTGAGTTCACCTCACTCGAGCGCGCCGCATGCTCACCCAGTGTCGTCTTAAAGGCTCTTATCGCTTCAGAACAGTCCCGTTGACACCATTGATCCACCTGCACTTTTTGCTGGTCAGCGGTTAGATGCTCAGTATGGGCTATGACCGCCCCATCGGATCCGTTATAGACTGTGACGCCCCCCAGCACCTCCTTGCGCTTTTTCTCTTCTTGAATATAAAAAGCATGGAGCGCTGCTTCGATGCGGCTTTTAGCGGAGTCATAAATCGTCTTCGTATAGATCATGCCGCCACAGACAGAGGGTATCTGAAAAAGGGACTGATTCACATAGTCGGTTGCCTCTTTAAAGCATGTATGAGCACGCTCATTATAGTAGACACTCGCTTTGGCGTGATGCGCCTCTAAAGAGGGAAAACCAAAGTCCATGCCCATTAAAACAATCTCCTTAAATCGGTATTTAAGTGCAAACGCGAGGCCTAGATTTGTACAGGTGGGTCCAGACTCCTCCAACACGATAGGGGCGTGCCCTGAATCGTCAGTGCGATCACTTAAGAGAGCATGCATACTGCTCTCTCTTTTCAAAAAGGTATAGCTCTGCTTAAACGGTGAAAGAACATAAGGGTTAATGTGTACAGGGGCAACGGCAATAATGCCCTCGAAATACGCAGGGTCATCAATCGTATCGAGATAGCCCACGGTAATAAGATAATCGCTCTCAAGCTCCAGATGAAAATCAGGCTTTATGCCATGAGCGTAGAGCGCTGTAATCGAGGAGCCGCAGGATACAATCACAGCGTGACCACTCAAGTTTTTTAAGCAGTCGATGCGTTGGTCCAGTGAGGGTCCCGCACCCACTATACAGATAGGGATCTCCAAAGTGTGCGCCAATATCTGCTCATTGGCTGGTGGAAGATAGGAAACACCACAATGCAGATTATGAAACGCTTGATTGATCTGGTTCAACTCATCATCATAGTTTCCCCAACCGATGGTAAAACGTTCGTGCTCGCGCTGAGCACGCTCAATCAAGCGGTGGTTGAGCGCATCCCCTCTATGATTATAAAAGTGTGTCAGCACCGGATAAGAGGGGCACTGCTCGATCAGATAGTTCCAAAGCAGACGCCAACGCGCATCTTCATTATCTAAACCTCCAATACAGAAGGTCACCGAACGTGTTACCGTATTGATAAACGGCGCTAACAGCGTCGCCCAATCAATAATGAAAAGGGAAACAGCAAAAAGATCGGGATCAGACTCGGCAATCAACAGAGAGACCACCTTGTACTCACTCAACAGCGCCTCAATATGCAGACCATGACCACACCCCAGTACGACCAACGACGGTATCACGTCACACAGCATATTCTCTGAAAGGGCCGGCTGCATGCGTTGACGGATCTGATCTATTAAACCGGCTGCTTTTTTAGAAAAGCGTCGCGGCAAAACATAGGTTGGCGAGAGAAAGGGCGGCGTGATTAAAGAATATCCGATTTGGGGCGCTGTAGAAGTACCGCAGTCTGGGGTCAACGTTTTGAACTGAGCAAACTCCTTATCTGCAGCAATATCAATCGCCTCACCGTAGATCGGCTGCCCATGATAACGGATCTGCATCGACTCATCAGCGGCGACCATCAACTCGGTATGCTTCAGTTGATATTGGTAGAACGATTGATAGAGATCGGGAAAGTGCTCAGAGAAGAAGGTCAGGTTCTTAACTCTGCGGGTCATCACAGCGCTAAGGCGCTCACTTTCTGTTTTGCCTTCTCTGCTGTCTTCTCGCTGAATCGTGCTGCTCATGTATTCGCTCCGAGCCTAATTCAATAACAATTAAACATCCACCACCTCGGCCTCAACAATCTCAAACAGTGCTTTATTAACTGCATCAATATGCTCAAAGGGCATCGTAGGGTAAAAGGGCAGAGAAAGGAGCTCGTCTCCCAAGCGTTCAGCATGTGGATAAGCACCGCGACCATAGCCAAACCGATCTTTAAAATAGGTAAGAAGGTGTATCGCTCTATAATTTACCACGCTCTCTATGTTTCTCTTTTTGAGCGCCACAATCACCTCATCTCGCGGAACACGCTGACACCGTATCGGAAAAAGATGTCTCGCATGGACACTCGAAGGCCTTGAAGAGAGCAGGGATACACCCGACACTTCGGTCATATATTGATGATACCGTTCAGCACGTTTCTCTCTTTGCTTCAAATTGCGCTCTAATCGACTCAGCTGTGGAAGCAGCAGCGCAGCATGGATATTATCCATATTATACTTCCACCCAAATACAGGCATATCCCAATGAGAATAGCCTTGCGTATGCCGCTCATGAGCCGTTTTATTCATACCGTGTAACCGTAATAATCTTACCGAATGAGCAAGCGCCTCACTCCGGCACACCAGTGCCCCACCCTCTCCGCAGGTCATATTTTTAGTGGCATAGAAACTGAAGCACGCGGCATCTGACAGTTGACCCGGTCGTACGCCATCCCTTGAACCCTCTATACAGTGTGCACAATCCTCAATAACCGCCAGCCCATACCTATCCGCAACGGCACGGACTGAACGCATATCGACCATCAAGCCAAACAGGTGGACCGGCATAATGGCGCGGGTCTTTTCGGTGACGGCTGCAGCAATGTTCGAGGCATCCATGTTTCCCGTATCTGCCTCGACATCAACAAAAACGGGGGTCGCACCCGCCTGAATAATGGCCGTGGCCGTAGCAATAAAGGTCATAGGTGTTGTAATGACCTCATCACCCGGGCCTATGCCCAGTGCCGTCAACGCGAGGTGCAGTGCGGCTGTGCAGCTTGATAATGCAACACAGTGTTCTATACCCAAGCCATCAGCAAATCGCCGCTCAAACTGGGCCACGGTTGAGCCCGTGGTTAAAATTGGGCCTTGGAGTACGGCTTTGATCGATTCAAACTCATCTTCACCCAGGTCATGTCGAAAAAATGGGATATGATCAACAACCATTCAGTGGTACTCCCTCTTACCTGATGCCGTCACAATGGGAATATGCCGCAACCACCTTTGTGAAGCCCAAAGCGACTGATTTTGTTGGTACCAGGTTATGCTCTCCTCAAGCCCCTCTTTAAATTCAATATCGGGCTTCCAATCGAGCAGCGCTAACGCTAAAGAGGCATCGCAGGTGTGTCGCACCACCTGCCCCGGCCTCTCGCCCAGAAGCTCAATAGGACTGTGACTCCCCATTAGCTTCTTAATGGTCTCAGCAATCTCAAGAATACTCCGGTCCACACCACTGCCAAGATTCACCACCTTCCCTATAAGCTGCTCTGCAGGTAACGCCAACATGCGCTCCAGTGCAACTCAATGATCGTGGACATGGATAAAGTCCCTGCACGCCTCCCCCTGCCCATGAACCGTCAACGGTTCATTGAGGATACAGCTGGTAATAAAGCGCGGTATCACTTTTTCCAAATGCTGATAAGGGCCATAGTTATTAAAAGGGCGAACAATCAACGCGGGCAGCTCATAGGTTTTCCAATAGGAGTAGACCAATCGGTCTGCACCACACTTCGCTGCCGCATATGGGCTCATAGGCGCGAGAGGGTGGGTTTCATTCATCTTCGGTGTTATGGCAGACCCATAGACCTCAGAGGTCGAGATATGTACAAATAACGTAATAGTATCTCTATATTTAAGAACACTGTTGCAGACCGTCTGCGTCCCTATAACATCTGTCTCAAAAAAGTGGCGATTATCAAAGATGGACCGCGTCACATGCGTCTCTGCAGCAAAATGAAACACGTAATCCACTTGTGATACCAGGTGATCAACCAAGCTGCTGTTTAATACATCGCCATGCCAAAACACCACACGCTCTGTGTCGAGCCCCTCATGCGGCAAATTGGCCACGCTGCCTGCATAGGTTAAAGCGTCCAACACCCATATTTTAACGTCTGGGTAGCGCTCATATAGAAATCGGACAAAGTTTGTTCCGATAAACCCTGCACCCCCTGTAATCAATACCCTTTTTTTCATAGACTCATCAACCGGTTCAAACCCCGCTCCTTAGCTAATAACGACAACAAATAGGCATTGACCGCTTCTCCATGCTGAAAGGTTTCACCTCGTAAAAGACCCTCTTGATAAAACCCTGCTCGCCTAAACAGGCGAAGAGCCGGCTGATTAAACGCCATGACACGTGCGTATATACGGTTCAGTTTCAGGTGGTCAAATCCATATTCAAGCAGCATCTCCATCGCTGAAAGAGCAATGCCCCTCTTTTTTTGCTCCCCCAGATAGAGCCATACTTCTGCTTTTCTGCGCGCTGAATCGATACCCATCAACCCGCAATTGCCCACATGCTGACCACTCAACGTTATGGCAAAATCACGACGCCCCTCATCCTGCCACCGAGATGCCCAGCACGCAGAGTGTGCCTCCATTGAAGCAGGGGGGATTAAACAGTCGATGCGTCTACGCAACTCAGCATCCTGAAGCCAGTGGAAACTCTTCTCTAAATGGCTATGATCATATCCAACCAAAGAGACGGGAGGACGCGCGGCTCTTTGCCCGGCGCTTTGCATGACGCTTTGACAAGATGAAGACGGCGATTGTGACACCGTCGGCTGGTCTACTCGGGCATCGTTCATTCAGATTTCTCTTAGGCTCCTCTCAGGCTTCTCTCAGGCTTTTCTACGCTCGAAACGCACTCGAAATGCGCTTGCGCTTTATCACCCACATTCATAAGCAGATCAATGACGGAGAGATAGGGAACAAAGTGAGCACCCTGTTGAGGGTAGATGGGGTGCTCATAGTGATGCCAACTCACCTGTATGCCAAACGCTTCAAACGCCGCCTCCTTCAGATACACTTTAGCCGCGTCACCAGACAAGTAGTGTGTCGCGTTAAAGGCCTTGCAGATTGATATGAGCCGCTCAGTGCGCGCTCCTTTAATGCCCAATTCAGACGATCGATAGATAGGCGTATCAATATTGAGCCATTCACGAATAAGATCAATCAGCGCACTGTTTAAATCAATCAAATAGCGCCATCGCACAGTAAGCACGCTTTCAAGCTTAGGGTAATAGTAGTCAATGCCGTGACTTTTCGCATAGCACTGCCTTAGACTCTTTAACTGCTTTTTCCACCATGTTCGAGCATGGTCTATTTCAACATCACGGATTAACTGGTGTGCTCGCCCACGGTGCAACACCGGTACAGTGACCCAGTGCGCACGACCATCCATCTTAATACGGTTACGGTTTCTCCAACCGTGTTTATCATATTGAACATCATCATAGAGCACGAAGTGATCTGCTCGCTTCATCTGATCAAAAAAACCCAACCATGGAAGGTAACTGGGTTGAAGTATAACGACGGTTGACATCACTCGATACGTTTAAACACCCTATATTGACCGTTAGAAAACATTAAAACCAATATTAAGCAAAATGCCTATCCCACCATAGCTGAAACATGACCCAACTCCAAATAAGGGGTGCGTCGTCTGCACGTTGCTCAGCAGATAACCTCTTAATGGATCGAGTCACCGCGGATACCTTCAGAACATCATGACGCCGTAACCTCTCCTCCGACAAGGTGTCTTGAATAAAGCTCAACAGGTTACCTGCTGACATCCACTGATTGATTGGCAAAATAAAGCCCTCTTTTGGACGATTCACAACAGAGCTCGGCAACAGACCTTTTACCGCCTCTTTGAGAATATGCTTAACGCGTTGCTCTTTTATCTTATAGGCGCCCGGCAAGCGGGTTGCAAAATCAACTAACGAATTTTCTAAAAAAGGGGGACGCACCTCAACACCGTGTGCCATTGACAACCGATCAGAAAATGTTAATACCTGATCAGGGAGCAATCCACTGAAATCAACAGCCAGGGCTCTATTTAACGCATCCGCTGTCGCTGATTGATCCAAAATCTCTCTAACCATCTGACTGGATGGATACCGATCAATAAAGCCCCTCAACCGTTCACCCTGGTACTGCTTTTTGCGTTCATCACTGCTTAAATAGAGCTGCATACGTAGATCAAGCTCACTGTCTGCACGCTGCAATAACTCATCGAACCGTGCCCGATCCCTCGGGCATACAGAAGGGAGCACCGACTCATAAGGTTCACCCGATAAGAGGCGATCTAAAGGCTGCGCCAAGCGATGCGCGAGGTAACTGCCAAACAGCTCATCGGCCCCATCGCCCGAGAGCACGACCTTAACATGCTGACAAGCCAACTGACTTATAAAGTAGGTGGATATCACCCCACAAAAAGGTTCATCAAATGCATCCACGACATGCGGAAGCGCACTCAAGAGCGATTGCGCGCTCATCTCAACTTCATAATGCTCCGTATTAAACCGTCGTGATACCTTTCTCGCGGCATCACGGTCACCCCGCTTATGCTCAACCTCATCAGAATAGATCAGTGAAAATGTTTTTATGGGTTGCTCAGAGTGGTGCCTCATATAGGCAACCACGGCAGAGCTGTCTAACCCTCCAGAGAGATAGGCGCCAACCGGCACATCCGCTTGGAGATTTAAACGAACGCTCTCGCTCAATAACTCATGCAGCGTTGACGCTGCTGCACGCTCCCCCATACCATTCTTGGAAGACTCAAATGTCGGCGTCCACCACCGTTTGATATCAGCCTGCCCCTGAGAAAACCAAAGCCGCTCTCCAGGCCGCAACATCTTAACCCCGGCAAACGCCGTCATCGGAGCAGGTATATTTTTGAAGGTAAAGTAGTGGTGCAGAGCAGACACATTCGGCTGTTTTGAAAACCGAGGGTGTTGAAAAAGCGCTTTTATCTCAGAGGCGAACAGAAGCGAACCCTCTACAACCGCATAGTAAAGAGGTTTGATGCCCGTACGATCCCTGGCCAACAACAGGCTCTTTTTACGGTTATCCCACAACGCAATCGCAAACTGTCCATTGAGCTTGCTTAAGAACGCCTCCCCAAAACATTGATAGAGATGCAGAACCACTTCAGCATCAGAGTTGTGTGAACGAAACGCAAAGCCACGACGCTCCAGCTCACCTCTGAGCGGCTGATGATTGATGATCTCTCCATTGAACACCAGCGCAATCTGTTCATCTTCGCTGACCATAGGCTGACGACCATGATCCAGATCCTGAATGGACAGGCGTCGCATCCCCAGCGCAACCCCTTCGGTCTGAAAAAAACCGCTGTCGTCGGGCCCTCGGTGACGGAGGCTTTCGACCATCGATGTTAGAACCGATTGAGTCTCAATGGTTTGATTCAGTACACCCGTGAAACCACAAATACCACACATTAAAAGAGCATCACACCCCTACTTCACCGTTTTCGATAAAAAATCATCATGCACATTCAGCTTGGCTATTTTCTCCGCCCGATGCCTCTCAGCCTGATGAACAACTTTCCAATAGTTATGGGTCCAAGAGCGATATTTCCAATCAGGGCAACTGGCGCATAAACTGATCTCACTCCCACGATTTTGAAGATGCTTCTCTCGGTAAAAACGAAACCCCTCACCATGCCAAATCTCAGCAATGGTCTCATGACCCACATTGCCCATGGAGGTATTGGCCGCAATATCATACCCACAGACCATCACATTGCCTCGCGTGTCGATATTAAGGCGCTCAAAAATAAACGGGCAAGGCACCTGTTCTGTATCAAGATAAGGGGTCGTATCTGCCGAGTGGTGGTCATCTAAATCGGTATTCACACCCCAAGTAAGAAACTTGCGTTTTATCACCGTATCAACACCCACATCCTCTCGCCAAAACCGATCGACCTCATCGATATTGATTCGGTCTTGGTTAACAACAGAGGCCACTATTTTACTCGCGCTGCCCATTTGATCACGCAGGGCTAAAATACGGCGTACATTACGTAATAGACGGCTCCATTTAAGCCCTTTACGAACAACAGAATAACTCGCCTCATCAGCAGCATCGACAGAAAACTCGATCATATCAACCCCAGCGTGCAAAAGCGCACGGCTCTTCTTTTCCGTAAAGGTTGATCCATTCGTTATGAGACCCACCTTACACCCGACCTCTTTTGCATAGACCAGTAGGGGCACGGCATGTGGATGCATCATCGGTTCACCACCGCCTGAGATACGCAGATAGGCGCCATAGCGACCCGCTTCATCGGCAATTTTCTTAAACGTGGCCTCCGGCATATGAGGGACATCCAGATAGCTATCACGAATATTGGAGTGGGTATAAGGGCAGTGTGGGCATTCAGCATTGCAAGGATAGACAAACGAGAGCACCAGCATCATCGGAAAGGCCTCAGCCTCAGAACGAAGACCATATACAGGCGCCCCGCCCTCTTTCTCAGTGGAGGCACGGCTGTTTTGAGGCGCTCGAAAAAATGGCTGTGTCACAGAAAGGGCTCCTTACCATCGTCAGTCTATGAAGTTTATAGGGCGCTCCTCAAAGGTCTCTTTTTCCGCTCTCTCTCTGTAGGGTCGATCTTGTGACGACGTAAAATCATAGGCCATATTATTATCAAACCAGAAAGGGCGCGTATCTTTCTGTTCAGTCTGCTCATAGTCGGCGCCCGCCGTCTGCCAATCCCGGCAACCCTTACAGATATCAGGCAGAGATGCCCAATCGTGTTCACGATGCGGTTTTCGAACAGACTCACCCAAGCGTTGCCATAACTCGGTCACAGAGTGGTCGTTGGCATTACCAACATTGACCCGACCTTCATAATCAACGGCACACGCCACGACCGAACCGTCTTGATGTATTGCCATGGTATTATTGCCCCAAGGACAGGCGATCCGAAAGTCCGTATCATGATCAATTTGATCTGACGTAATGGAGCCTGTTGCGGTCCACTCTAATTTAGGCCTGGCCTTGACTTCAGCACCGCGCGCTTTCCAATAACGATAAAACTGATCAAGCTCATGCTCATTCTCTTCCATCACGGAAAATTGGCAGATGATCGCCGGATACGCTTGCCCCAGCGCCTCTTTTCGCTTCAACAGCGCCTCAACATTGGGATAGACGACATTCCACTTACCATGAACACGTATTTTTTCATAGGTTTCAGAAGAGAAACCATCCAAACTGAGAATAAACCGTTTTAATGGAGAGGCCAATATACGGTCTATGTGATTTTTTCTATGCAGCAGTGTTCCGTTTGAATTTAGGACAATGTTCTTACACCCAACAGAGGCCGCATAATCAATGCGGTCCCAAATCTCTTCACCCAATATTAATGCTTCACCATAGAAGGTTGGCCAAATCTCCGTATCCGGTGCCACACGACCGATCTCCTCAACAATTTTATTCCAGAGCTCACGCTTCATATGTTTTTTCGGGCGAATAAGCTCTTTGTGAGAGCAGTGGAGGCACTGTTGATTGCAGTTTGAGGTATTCTCTATGACGAGCTGAGGTGGAAACGGATGTTCCGTTAACTTTGACTCAATGGACGTAAGTTTGCGCTTTCTATCATCGGATAGTTTCATTTGGAATCCTACAGCCGTTATCTAAATATATGATTTTAGATCGTATTCCACTATTTTCCAGAAAAACAGCTGAAAAATTTGCTCATCCCCCCTTAAGATGATTCATCGCTTTTAAAAACGAATGAGACATCGCCTGTCTATCTGAGAAATACCGATCAACAAATATTTTTCCAGCAAAGGCAACACGCTCATAGTATGTACTATCTTCATACAACCGAAGCACCCGCTCGATATAATCCTCAACGCTGTTCATGCACAAAAACAGCGAATCACCATTACTACCATCATTACCATTACTACCGTAATTAAAAAGGGTGCGCACATGATCAACAACCTCTGCATCAGCAATATCACCCTCCAGCATGGGCATGACCTGCATCGGCATACCGGTATCCATGGTCTCCACCGTTTTTAGATAGACAACCGCCTTCTGCGCTGCCATCGCTTGTGTGACGGTATGCCCCCCACCAAAAGGAAACGTATCCAAGTAGATATCGATCACCTGTGAATAGAGCTTCGTGTCCACCCAACCGACAAAATGGACCCTCTCATAAACCCCCTCTTGATGAAAAACCGCGCGAATTCGATCGCTTTCAGATCGGCCTGACCAGATGAAGATCGCGTCCGGTATCGTATTTAAAATATGGATAACGCAGTACAGATACTCAAGGCTCATCTTCTCCTCTCGCCCTAAGCAGCCCAAGACGGTACCCGCTCTCCCCCTCAATAATGACGCTCTTAACGCCTTGGCTTTTTCAGCATACCCTTCAATATAGAGATCTTTCAGAACCGGTATAATCGTATGCCACGGCTTGCCTTCGCCACTTAATTTCGGACACGTCAGTGCACCCATGCCGTTAGCCAAATAGCCATCTATCACAGGAGACGATAGGTTGTGATACTTCATTGACCACCAAACCTGTATCGGAGCAAGCCTAGCGGAAAAGAGGGTTAACATATAGATAGGTATACTGACCCATATCAAGAGGGTGGTGCGATCACCTTGTATGGCTTGGGATATCTCCCAAAATCGACGGGTCAAACAGTAGTCTGGAATCTCGCAGCGATCAAAATAGCGCACCGTGACCGGGTAACCCTCCAAACGCTTATCCAGCGCCTCCCCCTTACGATCTAAGACATACAGCACATACCGATAAGGCGCTTCATCCGGTTTAGGGCTGATCATGAGACTGTCCAATAGAGATAACAGCACCTCAACATGGGCTAATATCTCAGAGGTGTGGAGAAAAAAAGCGATCGTCTCTTGGGCTGATACATGACCTGACAAAGCCTGGGGTTTCTGCACAATCGACAGATCACTCTGCCACTGCGTTCGAAGCGCCGGCCCGATCGCCTCCAGGGATGCTTGCCACTGAGCATAACAGTAGCCAAAATGCTCATAGGTTTCTGTCTGCTTAGTAAAATGTGTGTAGCTGTAAGCCTCAAACATCATCACCGTATCGAAGGCCTGGTGTTGGGCTGACGCCTTCAGCCAAGGCAGGATGAACGCTTGGAACAGTCGATGATTGACATCCGCATCCGTTGAACGATGAAAGCCCATATACTGTAAAAATGTCGGTGCAAACTTTACGTTCTCGCCAAAGAGTATCCCCGTCTCTATGACCCTACTGCGAAAGCAGGCACAGATCTCATCACACTTAAACAACGTTTTATTAAAAATGAACTGACCCAACAAGGCAAATACTTTTATATTACTTGGAAGCGCATTAATGATCGCGACAACCCCTTGTTCAGTGGATAGACCGAGCGCCAATAGGCTTTTCTCGTGAAACAGATGCTGCAGCAGTTGACGGATAACATGACACTGCTGATCCTCATCCACCAACGAAGATAGATAACCCTGTAACTCATCTGTTCTCGACAGATTCAATGTAATATCATTCATTATCCAAGGCCAAACAGTCCACCTGTTCATCCATGTCTAAGACACTCAAGCACTCAAGCACTCAAGCACTCAAGCACTCAAGCACTCAATAAGAATAGCCAATAAATGCGCCACTAACTAATAGAAATTTTTAAATACACCCAGGGGCCGGTTCCCGGCCCTAAACCCAGTGCCTATACCAAGCAGCTGTTATAAGCACCTACTGCATCCGCAGTGTTCTCATAACCGCACTCTGTACAGAACAACTCGGCCTGACTTGGCCGACTTTTCTTACTAACATGGTTGCATTTCGAACAATACACTATGCGCGACTGCCGCCAAACATGTTGAATCTCCCACCGCTCTTGCCTGAGCCCTGATAGCCCTGATTCCCTCTGTCGCCTAGGAACGCCTGATTCTGCTCACGCTGATAAGCTTGTACAGACGGGATAGTCGTCAGTTTGTTTGCCCTGGTAAAAGTTTGGTATTCACCTTGAAACCGAGCGTTAGTTTTATAGTGTGGAAAATTCTCCCAGTAGTGCGCGTAGTCGTCATTGGTAAGTTCGTGACCTAACATATTACTCAGAATTGGCTTTGGCAGAGGTACCGGGTCATCCATGGCATCCAAATCCTCTGGATTCATAGCCGCTGTCAATATTCTAGTCACATGTAGCCCTTAAGAGAAAGGCATCCCAGGTCCGTGATGGTCCTTAATTTCGATTTTTTAAAAAACAAAAACGTCGCTTTCACTCATGAAGGGTGCGCGCTCCTCAAGTGTCTTGACCCACTCAACGTCTGCATCTTGATTGGTGACACTGATTGCAGTGAACGGGTTATTTTCTGGGTTAAATCTGTTCACTAGCATTTTTTCGATATTTTTAATTTGAGATCGATCTGGTGCACCACTGCTGTTCGTTGGAACACCATCGAATAGAAAATAGCGATGAACACTCTCGCCGGAATCCATTTTATGCGATCTTTCAAGTACCCGTTCGGCTGGGGTTATGCCGCCTGGTCGAAAATCGCCAGATAACGCTTGATCGATTTCATCACAAATATAGCGTGCTTGTTCTTCTACCGAAACGTTTGCATTCACCGGAAACTGTAAGTCGGCTTGTTTGTTTGTGTTCTCTCGACCACCCC
>JAYPBG010000025.1:17458-18738 GCA_038124075.1 Gammaproteobacteria bacterium | reverse complement strand
AATGGCCAAATTCCTTTAGTTATCTCTAATCATGACGATTTCCAGTGCTGCACATATCAAACATGAGCACTTATTAGTCTAATTATTACCATAAGCATAGCCCCTTATTCACTTTTTAGTAAAATTAATCATACCCATTTCAAATCATAGGCTATCATCAATCGTTACAGATCAAAACAGTGAGCATGTCTAATATGGCCATCTACGCGATAGGTGATCTTCAAGGTTGCTTTGATGAACTGCAAACACTGCTTGCCATCATCAAGTTCAGCCCTCACTCTGATCAACTGTGGTTTGTCGGAGATCTTGTCAACCGAGGCCCTCAATCGCTCCAGTCACTCCAATTTGTACACAGGCTATCCAACACAACCAATGCTCAAGGCCAGCCTGTAGCGCAAACCGTACTGGGCAACCATGACCTGCATCTGATTGCTTGCGCCTATGGCGCTCGTCAACCAGGAAAGTTGGATACACTTGATGATATCCTCAATCACCCAGATTGCGATGCCCTTATTCACTGGCTCAAGAAACAACCCCTATTGCACCATCTACCGGATATGAACTTCTGCATGACGCATGCGGGCATCCCACCCACATGGACGCTTGAAGATGCCAAAATCCGCGCCCAAGCGGCATCAAACCATATTCGCCACTGCCCTCAAGCCCATTTTGGACAACTGTTCTCCAACACCCCCGACATCTGGAGCAGCGAGCTTGCTGATGAAGAAGAAAGAGCCATCTGCACGATCAACTGCCTCACACGTATGCGCTTTATCCAAAATAACGGGCGACTTGATTTAAAGCTAAAGGTCCATCCAGACGAGGCCCCGTCCGACAGGGCTCCCTGGTTCAGCCATAATCACCACCCTATAACAGGCACAGACTCAAGCGACTCAACAGGGACGCGCATTGTTTTTGGCCACTGGGCTGCCCTTCAAGGCGAGACAGACAACCCCCTAACCTTTGCCATCGACACCGGCTGCGTCTGGGGCAACAGATTAACAGCGCTTCGACTCAATGACCTAAAACGCTACAGCGTCCCCAACCAGAGGGAAAGGTGATCGTTTTTTAACCATCACTTACAGCCACACCAAGCGGAACAATATTTAATCAACCTATAGCCAAATCACCCCTTACCCCTCCCTTTAACCGTGCTTAAAAAAATATTTAGAAATTGCATAGCCTTAAGAACCATTTGCAGACTATATTTATATAAAAGGGCAATCGGAAACGCATGTTCAATGATTGCGCCTCATTCAATAGTCGTTTTTATTTAGTCA
>JAYPBG010000025.1:16862-17448 GCA_038124075.1 Gammaproteobacteria bacterium | reverse complement strand
TTTAGATGCGTTTTTAAATCAATAAATGTAATCAAACCGTACTACCGCAAGATTTTTTTATGTTGAGCCATCCCAACGAGTCCATGAAACAAGGCTTCATGGACGAAGAGGATGAGCACCAGCAGACTATCGAAAACAACGTCTTTAGAGGGGCTCTACCCATGACCAGTATTTTTCAACACTTTCAAGCACGATACGAAGAGACTCAGGAAGAGGAGTACACAATACAAGAGTTTCTCCAAATATGCAAAGATGACCCACAAGCCTATGCAACTGCTGCTGAACGCATGCTCACAGCTATAGGTGAACCCGAACTGGTCGACACCTCAAAAGACCCCAGGCTTAGCCGTATTTTTTCAAACAAGGTCATTAAAAAATACCCTGCATTTGATGAATTTTATGGCATGGAGGAGTGTATTGAGCACATCGTCTCTTACTTCAAACATGCCGCACAAGGCCTGGAAGAAAAGAAACAGATTCTCTACTTATTAGGCCCCGTGGGTGGCGGCAAATCATCACTTGCTGAAAAGTTAAAGTCACTAATAGAAAAAATCCCTTTTTATGCGATCAAGGGCTCACCCATCAA
>JAYPBG010000025.1:15185-16852 GCA_038124075.1 Gammaproteobacteria bacterium | reverse complement strand
CCTTTGGGGCTGTTCGATCCAAATGAAGATGCGGAAATTCTTGAAGAAGAGTATGGGATCCCAAAACGTTATATAAAAACCATCATGTCGCCATGGGCCGTAAAACGACTTCACGAATTCAACGGCGACATCAGTCAGTTCCGTGTTATCAAAAAATACCCATCCATTCTCGATCAAACCGCTGTTGCTAAGACTGAGCCCGGCGACGAAAACAACCAAGACATCTCTGCGCTGGTCGGGAAAGTGGATATTCGTCAGTTGGAAGAACATGCTCAGAACGACCCAGACGCCTACTCGTTCTCAGGCGGGCTTTGCAACGCCAACCAAGGCATCCTCGAGTTTGTCGAAATGTTTAAAGCGCCCATCAAAGTGCTTCACCCTCTGCTGACAGCCACACAGGAAGGCAACTATAACAGCACCGAGGGCCTTGGCGCGATACCATTTGAAGGCATCATACTGGCACACTCCAACGAATCAGAGTGGCAAACCTTCAAAAACAATAAAAACAACGAAGCCTTCATCGATAGAATCTATATTGTCAAGGTGCCCTACTGCTTACGGGTCGATGAGGAGATCAAAATATATGAAAAACTCCTTCGAAACAGCTCACTGGCCAATGCGCAGTGCGCCCCAGACACATTGAAAATGCTGGCAAACTTCTCAGCCCTTTCACGCTTAAAGGAGCCTGAAAACTCCAGTATCTATTCTAAAATGCGCATTTATGACGGTGAAAACTTAAAAGACACTGACCCGAAAGCAAAGTCACACCAAGAGTACCGAGACTCAGCGGGCGTCAACGAAGGCATGGATGGCCTCTCTACTCGATTTGCGTTTAAAATTCTGTCCAAAGTCTTTAACTATGATCACTCCGAAGTGGCCGCCAACCCTGTTCACCTTCTCCATGTCTTAGAGACACAAATCGAACAGGAGCAGTTCCCAGCTGAGACCCGTGATAAATATTTACGCTTCATCAAAGAGTATCTGGCACCTCGGTATGTTGAATTTATAGGCAAAGAGATTCAAACCGCTTATCTTGAATCCTACTCAGAGTATGGGCAGAACATCTTTGATCGTTACGTTACCTACGCTGACTTCTGGATACAGGACCAAGAGTACCGAGACCCCGACACGGGCGAAATTTTTGATCGCGCCTCTCTCAATGATGAGCTAGAGAAAATTGAGAAACCTGCCGGAATCAGCAACCCGAAAGACTTCCGTAACGAGGTGGTCAATTTCGTACTGCGAGCCCGTGCAAACAACGAAGGTAAAAACCCTTCTTGGCTCAGCTATGAAAAGCTGCGCACCGTCATCGAGAAGAAGATGTTCTCGAATACCGAAGATTTACTGCCGGTTATATCGTTCAATCCAAAAGCGTCAAAAGAGGATGTCAAGAAACACCAAGACTTCCTCGTGCGCATGGTGGAAAGAGGTTATACGGAGAAGCAGGTCAGGCTGCTTTGTGAGTGGTACTTGCGCGTAAGGAAGTCACAATAATCGCACATAAAGCCAACGCAGCCCTATCAACAGCCATAAACAAGCCACTTCATGTGCTACGCATAACGTGTAAATGCATAAAGTGCAAGCGGTGTACTCACCCATCGCCATTCGATGGGAAGGAGCGATGAGTGTCCTACATAATTGACCGACGACTGAACGGTAAAAATAAG
>JAYPBG010000025.1:7323-15175 GCA_038124075.1 Gammaproteobacteria bacterium | reverse complement strand
GTATTACTGATATCGAGAGTGGAGAAAATGTCTCCATACCTCGCAAAGATATTGGCGAGCCGACGATCCGTCACGGATCTGGAGGCAAAAGAACCATTATCCATCCGGGCAACGACCAGTTTATTGCCGGAGACAAAATCCCGCGCCCTCCCAAAGGGTCAGGTGGCGGAGGTGGCGGTGGCGAAGCCTCTGACAGCGGTGAGGGCATGGATGAATTTGTATTCCAAATCACCCAAGAAGAGTTTCTGGAATTTCTTTTTGATGACTTAGAGCTCCCCAATCTCATTAAAAGACAGCTTGCTGGTATTGAAACGTTCAAGCTGATTCGTGCAGGCGTTGTCAACGAGGGCTCCCCCTCAAAGCTGAATATTGTGCGTTCACTGCGACAAGCCACAGGGCGCCGAATCGCATTGAGCGCAGCGGCTAGGAGGCGCCTTAAGCTGCTCTTAAAAGAACTTGAAGCTCAACAAGAGAAAGACCCGATTCTTCGAGACCAAACGCATATTGCGACACTTGAAGATAAAATCGCCAAAATTCGCCGAAAGCTAAAGCGAATCCCCTTCATTGACGATATTGACTTACGCTACAACAATCATGTTAAAGTCCCTCAACCCTCTTCACAAGCCGTGATGTTCTGCCTAATGGACGTCTCCGGCTCAATGAACCAAGCCATGAAGGACATGGCAAAGCGATTTTTCATTCTGTTATACATGTTCTTAAAGCGCAATTACAAGAAGATAGAGGTGGTCTTTATTCGGCACCATACCAGCGCCAAAGAGGTGGATGAAGAGGAGTTCTTCTATTCTCGAGAGACCGGCGGCACCATTGTCTCGAGCGCTCTTAAAATGATGGATGAAATCGTTACAGCGCGCTATTCACCCTCTGAGTGGAACATCTACGGTGCACAAGCCTCTGATGGCGACAACTGGAACGACGATTCCCCTATCTGCAAAAAGATATTAATCGACAAGATTTTACCCAAAGTTCAATACTACTCCTACGTAGAAATCAACCCACGCCGGCACCAAGCACTCTGGCGTGAATATGAGACCATACAGGCTGAATACGGTGACTACTTTGCAATGCAGCAGATCTCAGATCCCGCCGACATCTACCCCGTATTCCGTGAACTGTTCCAGAGGCGCTCTGGCACTACATCAGCAACAGGATAAATGAGGTTTAGAAGGTGAGTGAACAGGCAGCAAATAAGCGATCCCCCATCTCAGAAGGATCGGAGTGGACTTTTGATCTGATTCAGGAATATGACCGTACTATCGGCCAAATAGCAGAAGAACGCTACAAGCTTGATACCTACCCCAATCAAATTGAGATCATCTCAGCCGAACAGATGATGGACGCCTACTCCTCCGTTGGCATGCCTGTTGGCTACCACCACTGGTCCTACGGCAAGCATTTTGTCGGAGTTGAGCAGAACTACAAACGGGGTCAAATGGGGCTCGCTTATGAAATTGTGATCAACTCCAACCCTTGCATCGCCTACCTCATGGAAGAGAATACTATGACCATGCAGGCGCTGGTCATTGCTCACGCGTGCTATGGGCATAACTCATTCTTTAAAGGTAACTACCTTTTCCGCACATGGACGGATGCCAGCTCCATCATCGACTACCTCGTTTTCGCGAAAAAATACATCAGCTACTGTGAAGAGCGTTACGGTTTAAGCGAAGTAGAGTCGCTGCTTGACTCATGCCACTCTCTGATGAACTATGGCGTCGACCGTTATAAACGCCCCTACCCCATCTCCGCCGAAGAGGAGAAACGCCGACAAAAAGAGCGAGAAACCTATCTTCAACAACAAGTGAATGAACTATGGCGCACCATTCCAAAAAGTTTCGATAAAGATGAAGAGGAAGAACGCGTTCGCTTCCCCAAAGAGCCTCAAGAGAATTTACTCTACTTTATTGAGAAAAATGCGCCACTGCTTGAGCCGTGGCAACGCGAGATTGTGCGCATCGTGCGAAAGATCGCCCAATACTTCTACCCTCAACGTCAAACTCAAGTCATGAATGAGGGCTGGGCCACCTTCTGGCACTACACCTTACTGCAGACACTCTACAACGATGGCCTGGTCACCGATGGGTTCATTCTGGAGTTTTTACAATCACACACCAGCGTAGTCTTTCAACCACCCTATAATCATAAGTTCTTCAACGGCATCAACCCCTATGCACTCGGCTTCTCCATGATGACCGACATTCGTCGTATATGCGAATCGCCCACTCAGGAAGATAAAAAGTGGTTCCCAGAGTTTGCCGGAAGCGACTGGCTTGAAACGTTGCATTTTGCCATGCAGAGCTTTAAAGATGAGAGCTTCATACTCCAGTTTCTTTCACCAAAAGTCATGCGCGATATGAGGCTTTTCTGCCTGATTGACGATGACGCAAAAAAAGAGATGGAGATTGCAGCCATTCACGATGATGCTGGGTATAAAGCGATTCGAGAGCAGTTCTCCAACCAATATAACCTCAGCATGAATGAGCCCAACATACAGGTCTTCGATGTCAATGTGCGCGGCGATCGCTCATTGACACTGCACCATATCCAACATAATCGCCGCCCACTTGAACCGCAGAACCTAGAAGAGGTATTAAAACACCTGCACAGGCTCTGGAAATTTGACATTCACCTAGAATCGAGAGATGGTGATAAGGTGACTCAAAATTACCACTGCCCCATGCCTGATCCCAACCACAACCCAGGCACGCGCAAACGCCCTTAAACGGGCTTGTTACACCGGACCTCTTCACCCATGTCAAAAAGATTTTGTTTATTGTTATCTGCATGCCTGATTCTGAGCCAGGTGGGGTGTGCCGTTACCTCCATCAGACCAATAAAAAGTGCTCATATAGATCGTCCCTGCGATTACGAAGAGACGTTGCCCTTCTATTTTGGCGGCCTAATAGGTAAACATCACCTCAATGTGAGACAGATCTGCTTTGGCCGAGATGCCGCACTGATACGAAATGAATACCGCCCTGAAGATATCGCCCTCGCCATCAAAACCCTACTGATCTACACCCCTAAAACAACACGCATCTGGTGTAAATAAGGCGTACAACACCTTCTGCGCAGGCAGGTATACAAAAAAACAACTATTATTTATCTTATCAAGCCAAGATTGGGGTTAACGGGTCAATATTTTTAATGTAGTATTATTTGCTATGAGTACAAGCCATAGAGAACCATCTGTTTACACACCATTCAAAGAGTGCAAAAAGATTATGATTAATCGATCAAAACCTATAATATCATGGGTATCACGCGCTCTTTTATCCGTTCTCTTCTTAAGCGGCTGTTCAACCACCTACTTTCATGACGACTACCCACCCAACTCATCCATCACCTCCCCAGACCACCTCCCCTTCAGCGCAACGCAACACGACGGCCTTGTTAATATGCTTAGAGAAGAAAAAGATGTCGATCTAAGTTCCGCATGCGGTCCAACAGGCTGGAAAACCATCAAGACAGAAGCCAGTTTTACCGACATCATGATTCGCGCCATCGCCAACCCAATCTGGGGCACACTGACTGTAGAGTACCAGTGCGATGAGAATCCGATTGCCCAAGTAGAAGAGACAAGCCCACACTCTTTTCATAATTACCCTTAAGCACCCCTCAGAGTGAGCCGAGCGCAAACGGACCATGAAAATCTATCTCGTTGGCGGCGCAGTCCGCGACAAACTACTCGGTATCCCTGTAACGGATCGAGACTGGGTCGTGACCGGCTCGACGCATAAGACCATGGTCAACCAAGGCTACAAACCGGTCGGCAGCGAATTCCCTGTCTACTTACACCCAGAAACGCACGAAGAGTATGCGCTAGCGCGCACCGAACGCAAATCGGGTCATGGCTACTCGGGATTTATATGCGATTTCAATCCGAACGTCACACTGAAAGAAGATTTAAGCCGCCGCGACCTTACCATCAATGCCATCGCCGAAGATGAGCAAGGACATCTGCACGACCCTTACCAAGGCCAAGCCGACCTAAACAATCGGATTTTACGGCATGTTTCGCCCGCTTTTCGTGAAGATCCACTAAGAGTCTTAAGGGTCGCACGCTTTCACGCCCGCTTAAAACCACTGGGGTTCAGCATTCACTGGGGTACACTTGAACTGATGCGTGAAATCACTCGATCAGGTGAGCTCAAACACCTAACTGCAGAGCGGGTCTGGCAAGAGCTCCAGAGAGCATTAGGAGAGCCCTGTCCTATAGCCTTTTTCATCGCACTGCATGATTGCAGTGCGCTGGCAGAACTGTTTCCAGAGCTGAACAAGCCACTCTTCCAAAACAGCGGCCACTTAGAGCGGCTTGAGCACGCGATAACCCAACTTACTACAACGAAAGCCTCCCTATTACGCTGGAGCAGCCTCTTCTATGATGTGCCTATAGAGGAGGCCAAGAAGCTCTGTACTCGCATAAAAGCACCCAACCAACATAAAAAATTGGCGCTTGCCGTAGCGCAGCACGCTCAGCAGATCGCTGAAAATGCCCCACTCCCTGCCGATAGGCTTTTGCACGTCTATCAATCTGAGAACGCCTTTCGACAACCGGAACGACTCCAAGCGCTACTGACCATCTGTAAAGCCTTTGCACCGAAAGGCAACGAGGCATGGCTCGATCGTTATCTCACCGCTCTATCGCACTGCCGTGAACTGTCGGCTCAACCTCTTATTGCACAAGGCCTAAAGGGCAAGGCACTGGGAGAAGCCCTCCAGCAGCAACGACTGAACCTTATTAAAACAGTGCTCGCACGTGCATCATGACCGCTTCGCACGCTCAATGATCAAGCCGACCCCTTGCGCCTGTTTAACCGCATAAGGCTTCTTCAGCTTCAGTCTGATGCTGGTCACCGGGAACTCTGTCAAAAGCTGCTCAAGCAAGCCCTCAGCAAACGCCTCAATCAACTTAAAGCGATGCATCTCACCATAAGCCAAAACAGCATCAGCCACTGCAGCATAGTTCAAGGCATGCTCCAATGCATCACTGCTTGCGGCCGGCTCAATATCACACTTCATCTCCAAATCGAGCACCAGTGTCTGCTTAATGGCGCTCTCCCAATCAAAAACACCAATCACCGTCTCGACACTCAGCCCCTCAATGAACACAACATCATCACTTGCCACTTGCCTACCCTCACTCTATATAGAAGAATATCTCAATATTTTTTGTGCTTAAACCTTTTGCTTAAAGCCTTTTGTTTAAAACGCATACACACCCAACCCAGCCACCCGGGAGAGAGCGCTTGCCAATACATGACTTGACCATTATCACAGCCGTAAGCCTACTGGGTTACCTCTTTGGCTCACTCTCATCGGCCATCATAGTCTGCAAGCTGTTTAACCTACCCGACCCAAGATCCAAAGGCTCCAACAACCCTGGTGCAACCAATGTACTGAGAATCGGTGGAAAGAGGGCTGCCGCGCTTACACTGCTCGGCGACACACTCAAAGGTGTCATTCCTCTGCTGCTCCTCCAATGGTTGGCCCCCTCTTTCTGGGGGGCCAACGCGCTCTCTAATCCACTGGCCTCTAACCCAACCATCCAAATAGCATCCCTGCTTGGCTTCTGCGGCATTGGCGCAGTACTTGGCCACCTATTCCCACTGTTTTATCACTTCAGAGGAGGGAAAGGCGTTGCCACGGCACTCGGGGTCGTACATGTCTGGAGCCCTATGCTGGGACTCACCATAGACGCCCTTTGGTTGTCAGTCGCTGCCACAACCCGCTACAGTTCACTCGCATCCATCGCCAGTTGGCTGGCCGCACTGCCCATCAGCATGCTGCTTGTTCCTCAATATACCGCCTTTGTGCTACCGATTACGGCTCTTTTGATTTACAGGCACAAAAGCAATATTCAAAAGCTGATACAAGGCACAGAATCAAAGATCGGGTCACGCTGACCCCCCCCTATACATCATGGCTATTGGGCATAGGCCACCGTGGATAGACGCTTACCTGATAATCATGTACTAAAGCTTTTTCTCCTAACGCCCGATAGGCCTGCCCCGCAGCAAACGCAATCATTGCACCGTTATCCGTGCAATACTCCATACGCGGATAAAAACACTCGACACCCTGCAATGTACGCAGTTTTTCTCTGAGCGCTCTATTGGCAGCAACCCCACCCGACAGCACCAGTCGCTTGATGCCTGTCAACTCAACCGCTCGGCGGCACTTAATCAAAAGCGTATCGACCACAGCGGTCTGAAAAGCAGCCGCAAGCTCTGCACGTACCTGATCTGAAAAATCATCAGCTCGTTTAACACGCTCAATCTCATTGCGTGTAAACGTCTTTAACCCACTGAAACTAAAATCCAATCCTGGACGGTCTACCATGGGGCGAGGAAATGTAAAACGTGTATGATCAACGCAGTCAGCCAACTGAGCCAGAGCTGGCCCTCCAGGATAGGGAAGACCCAGCATTTTGGCAGCTTTGTCAAACGCCTCTCCAGCCGCATCATCTAACGACTCGCCCAGCAGCTCATACTCTCTAAAGCCTTTCACCGACATCAGCTGCGTATGCCCACCACTGACAAGCAGTGCTAAAAAAGGGTATTCAGGGGAAGGCGTCTCCATAAGCGGCGCCAATAAATGGCCCTCGAGGTGATGCACAGGTATCACAGGCTTTTGCAGCGCCATCGCTAAAGCGCACCCCATCGTAGCACCGACAAACAGCGCCCCCATTAAACCAGGCCCTGCGGTATACGCAACCGCACCAACCTGATCAAGCCGACACCCCGTGCTGCTCAACAACTCTTTGATTAAAGGTATCATTTTTCGGACATGGTCCCGCGATGCCAGCTCCGGTACCACCCCCCCAAATTCAGCATGCGTCTCCAGCTGACTGTATAACCGGTGCCCCAATAGACCAGACTCTGACGAGTAGAGCGCGACCCCACTCTCATCACAAGAGGACTCAATTCCAAGAATAATCATACCGATACCTGCACTTTATTTTGCACAACTTATAACACCTTACGCATCACACCTTGCAAACAGCCCACTGGCGAGAAAGCTACCTACTGGGCGATGGTAACGGCTTTTTTTACCAGGTACCAGGCAAATAAAAGCACTCATCTGCAGCAAGATTCAGCAATTCCAACACTTTTTCCACGAACCACTTTACAGCGATATAAAAATGGCAGTAAACTTCTGCCCCTCAGACTCATTTTCTGGTATAAAAACCAGCCTGTACTATTCTCAGTCAGTGCAGTTCGTTTTTATTGGTCTGTTTTCGATCACCTCGAGAACAACGACAAGAACGGCAAAATGGGCAACAATACAGGCTATTTACTGTAACTATTTTACTTAACTATAAACAGATTATGAAGAAGGTGTATTTTAAATGCCGCAAGTTAAAGTTAGAGACAACGAACCGTTTGATATAGCACTGAGACGCTTCAAGCGCTCTTGTGAGAAAGCTGGCGTTCTAGCAGAAGTTCGACGACGTGAGTTTTATGAAAAGCCAACACAGGTTCGAAAGCGCAAAATGGCCGCAGCTGTCAAACGCCCCCCAAACTCCCTAAAACTTGACACCCAGAGACGCAAGCGACTCTACTAGGCTCAACCGGCCAACTCATACAGTTACAGTTTTGTGCCTGATGCAAACCTTTTGCACTTGCACACGCCCTATACGCAATCTATGCACATAGCCTGTAGAGACCATGTCGGACACCTCAATACACTCACCCCTTTAGAAAAACCCTGCTCAAATAGAGCAGGGTTTTTTATTATCCGCAAAGAGAAGAGATAGAGAAGAAAAGAGAAGAACTATGTCATAATAGGCATCCATAACCCACAGAGACCACACCTACGCTGGAGACTCTCA
>JAYPBG010000025.1:0-7313 GCA_038124075.1 Gammaproteobacteria bacterium | reverse complement strand
GTACGAAGCCGCCAGCCGCAGCGACCTGGCTGAAAAAGAGCAGCAAGAGATCAATGTGCTGCAGACATTCCTGCCCGAACCTCTAACAGATGAAGAGCTCAACACCCTGATACACGAAGCCATTACGAAGACGGGGGCAAACTCCATGAAAGATATGGGCAACGTCATGGGACAGCTCAAGCCACAACTCCAAGGTAGAGCGGATATGGGCGCCGTCAGCAAACAGATCAAAGCGCAACTCAGTTAACCCGTTTCACTCAAGACAACTCAAGATGGGCAGCACCCGATGGCAACAGCGTCAGGCCTCATTCCAAACGACTTCATAGAGGACCTATTGGTCCGAGTTGACCTAAAAGATGTGATCGAACCCTTTGTCACGCTGAAAAAGGGTGGAAAGAACTACCAAGGCTGCTGCCCTTTTCATGACGAAAAAACCCCCTCTTTCACCGTCAGCCCTGAAAAGCAGTTTTACTACTGCTTTGGCTGCGGCGCCCACGGCAACGCCATCACATTCATCATGAACCACCAGCAAGTGCCTTTTACCGAAGCGGTTGAGCGGCTCGCAAACCATGCAGGGCTCACCCTACCTGAACGCACAGCCGCCAGCGCCACCCAGGCCCGCAAAAAGCGATCCAAACCACTGGTGGATGTCATGTCATTCGCACAACACTACTTTCAATCCCAACTAGAGAAACCCAGCAGCGCCAAAGCCACCCAATACCTGCGCACGCGCAACCTCACACAAGAGACCATAGAAACATTTGGGCTAGGCTATGCCCCAGCGGGCTGGAACAACCTGACAACAGCCCTGAACCAATCGAGCACCCCTCTTCACAGCGCCATTGAAGCAGGGCTGATCATAGAAAAGAGCCCAACCAAACAGTACGACCGCTTCCGCGACCGCATCATGTTTCCAATCCGAAGCAGTCGCGGCGACATCATCGCTTTTGGCGGACGCGTTCTAAACAAGGACGAGAAACCCAAATACCTCAACTCACCAGAAACACCTCTATTTCAAAAGAACCGTGAACTCTACGGCCTCTACGAGATCCGACAACGCAAACATACCCCCAACCGTGTCACCGACCGAATCGTGGTTGTTGAAGGCTACTTAGACGTACTCATGCTGGCTCAACACGGCGTTGACTATGCTGTCGCCACACTGGGCACCAGCACCAGCCGTGGTCACCTCGAAACGCTCTTCAAGCAAGTGAGCGAGGTTATATTTTGCTTTGATGGCGACGATGCCGGCAAAAAAGCAGCAAAAAGAGCCCTAGAGACCAGCCTGCCTTTGGTGCGCGATGGCCGCCAAATACGATTTCTTTTCCTACCCGAAGGGGAAGACCCAGACTCATTAATACAAAAGGATGGGCGAGCACTGTTTGAGCAACACCTCAACAAAGCACACACCTTACCCGAATTCCTATTCGAGACAGCCCGCGCCGGATTGGACCTAAACCAAATAGATCAACGCGCCCGCCTGGTTCACAACGCCTCTCCACTCGTCAACCAATTGCCCAAAAGCATCTATCGAGAATTGGTTATTCAACAGCTGGCGGATTTAACGCAGCTAGAAAAAGCCACCGTGATAGAGCACATCGAGCGTGCCAATCTCTCAAAGCCTTCACCACAACAGCCGCCACACCCACACCAAGAGGAGGCCCCTTTATATGCCGGGCCTGATGCGCCTCCGCCCCCTGCTCTAGAGTACGATAAACCCGCATACCCCGGTGAATTCGAGCCCTCTAGCCGTTTTCGCTCAAAAAAACCCAGTGCCCCACCTCCCTCAATCATTGCGGACACTATACGATTACTGCTGCATAATCCTGAAATCGCTCGAACGCACGAAACACCCAAAGAGCTTGTGGAACTAAACCTACCTTACGCCACTCTACTGCTTGAATTAATTCAGCTCTTAAAGGAGGAACCCAACTGCTCAGCAGCTTATCTATTTGGCCATTGGCACGGTTCAGAGAAAGGCGACCAACTGGCAAGCATAGCGGCCCAAGACCTGATCATCGGTGGACAAGCAGACCACCAGCAGACGTACCAAGATACACTCAAACATCTAAAACGACTGCATGTTGAGCAACTGCTGGACCGAGAGCTCAACGAATCCATGCCAAATCCAGAAAAGATAACTACACTACTGCAACAGCAGAGAGCACTCGCACATTAGAGCGGCCCAGTCAGGCAGCAGAGCTGCAAGAACTTTTTATTAAAAGGTGGACATTTCAACCCAGATGCAGTACAAAATGCGGCCACACGACAAATTTACCCGATAAGTCGCACAACTGGGTAGTAGAAGTCTAAACTTTCAAATATAATGGCCGGTTTTTCCCGCCCAACCCCAAGGTTTGAATAAGCGATTATACATGGATAAACAGCAATCACAGCTTAAGCTACTGATAAACAAGGGTAAAGAGCAGGGCTTCCTGACCTTTTCCGAGGTAAATGACCACCTCCCTGAGGATATTACCGATCCAGATCAAGTCGAAGACATCATTGGCATGATCAATGATATGGGCATCCCTGTCTATGAAACTGCGCCTGAAACAGATGACCTGATACTGACGGACGGCAACTCAGAAGTCGATGAAGACGCTGCCGAAGAGGCAACTGCGGCACTGGCATCTGTAGAAACAGAACCAGGCCGAACCACAGACCCTGTCCGCATGTATATGCGCGAAATGGGCACCGTTGAGCTGCTGACGCGCGAAGGCGAGATCAGTATCGCAAAAAGGATCGAGGAAGGCATTCGGCAGGTGATGCACAGCCTCGCTTACTGGCCCGGCGCCGTTGCCTACATCTTGGCAGAGTACGCCATGAGCGAAGGCGAAGATCGTCGCATCCAAGACATCATCAGCGGCTTTATCGACCCTGATCCCATAGATAGCGAGAGTCCAAAAACACCCCCCAAACCTGAGCCCAAAACAGCCGACAGCAAAAAAGAGGCGGGCGATAAAGGCTCTGAAAAAGACGACAACGATGACTCTGATGACGACACGGTCGAAGGCGGCATTGACCTAAACATCGCAAGAGAGCGCCTAGACCTCCTCAATGAGACCTACGAAGCAACGCTCTCAGCACTCGAAAAGCACGGCCGGAACCATAAAGCCAGCCAAACAAAACAGGGCGAGCTTGCCGAGCTGTTCATGAACTACAAACTGACACCACGCATTTTTGAATCACTGATATTCCAAGTACGCCACGTCTTGGAAAACATTCGCAAACAAGAGCGCGTCATCCTAAAGTCCTGTATTCGCCGTGCAAAAATGCCCCGCAAAGAGTTCATTCAGAAATTCCCAGGCAACGAAGTTAACTTCAGCTGGCTTGACGAACAACTTAGCAGCAAACCAAAATACGCCGAAGGTTTAGGGCGCGTGCGCAGCGAAGTCCTCGCCGCTCAACAGCGGTTCGCAGACATCGAAGAGGAGGTCGGCCTCCCCATCGCAGAGATTAAAGAGATCAACCGCCGCATGTCGATCGGCGAAGCGCAAGCAAGACGCGCCAAAAAAGAGATGGTTGAAGCCAACCTGCGCCTGGTGATCTCCATCGCGAAAAAGTACACCAACCGCGGACTGCAATTTCTCGACCTTATCCAAGAAGGCAATATTGGCCTCATGAAAGCGGTTGATAAGTTTGAGTACCGCCGTGGCTACAAGTTCTCCACATATGCCACATGGTGGATCCGCCAAGCCATCACCCGCTCCATTGCTGACCAGGCACGCACCATACGTATCCCTGTGCATATGATAGAGACCATCAATAAGCTCAACCGCGTCTCAAGACAAATGCTCCAAGAGATGGGCCGAGAACCCACCCCTGAAGAGCTGGGCGAGAAGCTCGAGATGCCAGAGGACAAAGTACGCAAAGTCCTTAAGATTGCCAAAGAGCCCATCTCTATGGAAACCCCCATCGGAGACGACGAAGACTCGCATCTGGGCGACTTTATCGAAGACACCACCATCATGTCCCCATCCGACTCAGCAACCTCTGAAGGCCTTCAGGAGGCCACCCGCACCGTACTCTCAAGCCTGACCGCAAGAGAAGCTAAGGTGCTGAGCATGCGCTTTGGCATCGACATGAACACCGACCACACACTTGAAGAGGTTGGAAAACAGTTTGATGTAACGCGAGAGCGGATTCGACAAATTGAAGCAAAAGCACTCAGAAAGCTGCGCCATCCATCACGATCCGAGCAGCTCAGAAGCTTTTTAGACGGGGACCTCTAAACTCTGGCCAAGCCTGAAGAAAATAGCTATAATTCCTCCGGCTTGGCGATCAAGCACTGCTATACGCCATCCTAATTACTTTAGGGCCCATAGCTCAGTTGGTTAGAGCGTCCGACTCATAATCGGCAGGTCCCAGGTTCGAGTCCTGGTGGGCCCACCACACACAGGTAAATCAAGGCGTTAAATGCGCCTCTCCCTTCAAAACTTCATCTCTTACTAATATTGTTTTCTGTCCTAAGGCAAATATCTTGGACGAACATTGTTTGACGGCAAAATACCTACTCCAGAAACACACTCATTTCAGGAGATTAAGCGCCGTAACGAAAGTCGTAAAAGTGTCTTGAGAAGCGCGGAAGAGATGGCGGAATCCATCCTAGTGGCGGTGAAGCAGCTCCTGGTACCGGAACGCCTGATTATCAGCATCATCAATCAAGCGTCTTCGAGATAAGTTCTGAATCGGGTACCAGCATGAGTGGAACAGCGTCTCGTGATGCAAGAACTCATACCGGCTAACTTCACCATAGAGCAAAAACCGACCAATACCCAATAGCGACATACTTGACCCAAGGATCCAATAATTAATAATTTATTTTCAAATACAGTTAGGCTATCATCTCTGCCACCAAAGATTTCAGGATAAACTGCAGCCAGAACCCAAGCACTTGCTCCGTTTACACATGAGCTCACCACAAACCGCTAAGCGAATATAAAACTTATGGCCATAGATAATATCGTTGCTGCCGTAGCAGATGACTTTAAAGCAGTTGATGACATTATTCGTGGCCAATTGGGCTCCAACGTCCCTTTTATAGAAAAAATAGGTGACTATATTATAGGCAGCGGAGGCAAGCGCATTCGACCACTGGTCACACTCCTCAGCGCACGCGCCTGCGGCTACACAGGTAATAAACACCTCACCATCGCCGCTGTGGTTGAATTTCTCCATACTGCCACCCTCCTACATGACGACGTTGTCGATGGGTCAGACTTACGCAGAGGCCGAGCCACAGTTAACGCAGTGTGGGGCAACTCACCGAGCATATTGGTCGGTGACTTCCTCATCTCTCGAGCTTTTCAGATGGTCGTCTCTATAAAGAACATGGGCGTATTAGAAGTCCTCTCCAACGCAACCAACCAGATAGCGGAAGGCGAAGTGCTTCAGCTGCTCAACTGCCACAACCCTGACACCACTGAAACCCAATACAATGAGGTCATTCGACTAAAAACAGCAAAAATGTTTGAAGCGGCCTCAGAGTGTGGCGCCATAATAGCCTCCACCCCCCCAAAGACCATCGAGGCACTTGCAAAATACGCACTGCATCTAGGCAATGCATTCCAACTGGTAGATGATGTTTTGGACTACGCCGGAGACCCAGAAAAAACCGGCAAGAACATCGGTGATGATCTGGCCGAAGGCAAACCGACACTGCCCCTAATCTACGCACTGAAGCACGCCCCAGAAAAAGACGCTGAGATCATAAGAGAGGCCATCAAGCCTAATACACCCCACACACACCGCATCGCGCAGACAAAAGAGGTATTGGCCATCGTTAAAGCATGTGGCGCCACAGACTATGTTGAGGCACGCGCCAAACAAGAGTCACAAAAAGCCATAGAGCAACTTAACATACTGCCGAACACCCCTTACAAAGAAGCCATGGCTACACTGGCCACCTCCTCCATTGAGCGTACTCACTGAACCTTACCCCACCACCATCATACTTTATACACTTAACGCTCATCTCGCCATTATACACCTACAAATAAAGAGCATAATTAGAGATAAATACACCTCTCAAAACAACTTTCGACTTCTCAAAACTCAAATTTTTATTATACTGATTAAAGTAAAACAAAAACCCTCTCACTTTCACCAAAATAGATATTGAACGAAATAGTGGAACGGTGAATAGTGGCAGTCAAACTGAAACAACAATAAACAATGACCTCAATAAGCATGGAGGCACTCAAGAAATGGCATACATATTGACAGCCGACGACTCACCCTCAATTCAGCAGATGGTGCGACTGACGCTTGAATCTCAAGACCACGAAGTCACCACTGTAGATGATGGCTTACCCGCACTTGAGGCCGCCAAAGAAGAAGAGTTTGATCTCATTATTACCGATATCAACATGCCCAACATGGGCGGTTTTGAGCTTATTAAGGCACTGCGTAAACTGCCAGACCACCAAATGACTCCGATACTATGCCTAACAACCGAGTCCAGCGATAGCTATAAAAAACTAGGGAAAGAAGCCGGGGCAAACGGCTGGATCATAAAACCATTTGATCCAAGCGATCTTCAAAAAATGGTCAGCAGACTGGTTTAATGCAGCCCTATATATGAACAATATATGAATAACAAATAAAATCAGAAGAAATGCTATGCCACAAGCCAATGCCGCACTCGACGAACACATTATAAAAATTAAAGCCAACCGGGTTGCGCAACTTATGGATATGGTTGGCGAGCTGAGCCTAGCCACCGATGAAGTTTTACACCATCCCGAGTTACGTGAACTTGAGCTCAACGATTTTCAGAGCTCTGCCTACAAATTGCATCAGCTAATACGCGAGCTGCAAGATATCGCATCTGGCATGCGGCTGGTCCCCATTACAGGGCTCTTTAAACGGATGCAGCGTCTTGGACGAGACCTGAGAAAACAGACACACAAGACTTTTGATTTCATCATTCAAGGTGAAGATACAGAAATTGACAAATTAGTTGTCGAGGCACTTACTGACCCCCTTATACACCTTGTTAGAAACTCTGTCGACCACGGCCTAGAAACCGACGACGAGCGGTCAGAAAGCGGAAAAACCGATAAAGCAAAAGTATGGCTCACCGCAAGACAGATGAACGGCGAAATCATCATCAGCATTCAAGATAACGGTCGAGGTCTCAATCGGCAGCGCATTATAGCGCGCGCTATTGAACGAGGACTTATTTCAGAACAAGAAACACTGACAGACTCCGAGGTATGGAACCTCATTTTCCAACCCGGTTTCTCTACAGCCGAACAGATCACTGAAATCTCTGGGCGCGGTGTTGGCCTGGATGTTGTACAGAACAC
>JAYPBG010000024.1:14570-19366 GCA_038124075.1 Gammaproteobacteria bacterium | reverse complement strand
GCCTTAATCGATGCACTTTCTACTTTGGTTACCCCCACGGCAATCTGAACTTTCTCCTGCTGAGTGGTTGCAATCACAATCACAGCGTGCCGCAGTTTATCTTTAAGCTGGTCAATGGTTGTTCTTATCGACTTAGCATCAGCCCCCTCTATGATTTCAACAATCAGCTTGATGCCTCCTACATCGATCGCTTGATTGGCAAGGTCCGCCCCTTTGCTCGCGGCAGCTTTTTGCTGCAGCCGCTGAACCTCTTTCTCTGCATCACGGTGATCTTTGACCAACTGTTTAACACGCTTAACCAACTTCTCTCGGCCCGCTTTTACCTCAGCACTTAAAGCATTCAGCTCGGCCTCCAGTGCTTCAACATATTGGCAAGCCGCTAGACCTGTGACCGCCTCAATACGTCTTACACCGGCTGCAACGCCCGACTCCGATACAATCTTAAAGAGGCCAATATCACCTGTCCGTTTTACATGCGTACCACCACACAGCTCAATTGAAAAGGTACCCCCCATTGAGAGGACACGAACGGTATCACCATACTTTTCACCAAACAGCGCCATTGCGCCTTTTTCTTTGGCAGATTCAATGGACATCACCTCAGTCACCACTTCCGTATTGGCGCGAATCTGCTGGTTAACCAACGCTTCAATGTCGCGCAGCGCCTGCGGCGACACGGCATCCAGGTGGGAGAAATCAAAGCGCAACCGGTTCTCATCGACCAACGAACCTTTCTGATTAACATGATCGCCCAGAACCTCTTTTAAAGCCGCATGCAGAAGATGCGTTGCTGAATGGTTTAAGCGTATGGCCGATCGATCTTCACGGTTTATGGCTGCATTGACACTCTGCCCCACACTCAACTGACCCGATACCACCTCTCCATGATGCAGAAAGGTCTCCGTCTCTTTTGTGGTGCTGTTCACTTTAAATGTCCCACTGTCCGTTGTGATCAGCCCCGCATCGCCTATTTGCCCACCCGATTCGGCATAGAATGGGGTGCGCCTTAGCACAACAATCGCCTTATCACCCTCTGAAGCCGACTCAACACCCCCTTGCGCCATATGAATATACGAAACTGTGCTGCTGTCTTCGTTCAGGTCGTAGCCGGTAAACTCCGTTGTTTCGCCTAACTTAAGCCCATCATGATAGTGGTTCGCAAATTGATCTGATTGACGTGAACGCTGCTTCTGTTCGGTCATTGCTTGATCAAAACCTTCCATATCTAAGGTTAACGAGCGCTCTCTGGCGATATCGGCTGTGAGGTCAACGGGAAATCCATAGGTGTCATAGAGTGTAAAGATGGTCAGGCCGGGAATCTCACACCCCTGCAACTGAGACAGATCCTTTTCTAAAATCTTCAACCCCTGCTCCAAAGTCTCAGCAAACTTCTCTTCTTCTATTTTCAGAACCTTTTCAACATGCTGCTGAGCTCTAAGAAGCTCTGGGTAAGCCTCTCCCATCATATCGGCCAGCGGCTGTACGCAACGGTAAAAGAAGCTGCCAGTAGCACCCAGCTTATTTCCATGACGAATGGCACGTCGGATAATTCTGCGCAACACATAACCGCGCCCCTCATTAGAAGGGACCACTCCATCCACAATCAGAAATGAGCAGGCTCGAATGTGATCCGCAATGACACGCAAAGAGTGCACGCTCTCTTCACCAGCATCACCAACATCACCCTGAGATCGACTCTCTTTTAATGTGGCCCGAACAGCATCAATCAGATAAGCAAATAGGTCGATCTCATAGTTATTATGCACGTTCTGCATCACTGCAGATATTCGCTCCAACCCCATACCTGTATCAACAGAGGGCTTAGGTAACGGCACACACTCTCCGTTAGGCTGTCGATCATACTGCATAAACACCAAGTTCCAGATTTCAATGTAACGATCACCATCCTCTTCTGGGCTGCCCGGAGGACCACCAGCAACGGCGGGGCCATGATCATAAAAAATCTCGGTACAGGGGCCGCAAGGGCCGGTATCACCCATCGACCAGAAATTATCTTTCTCCCCTAACCTCGAAAAACGCTCTGGATCCACCTTCATCTCATCCAGCCAAATCGCTTCGGCCTCTTTATCTTCATGAAATACAGTGACCCACAACTTGTCCGCTGGAAGACCCAACACGTCAGTCAGGAACGCCCAAGCCAGTTGGATCGCTTCACGCTTAAAGTAGTCACCAAAACTGAAGTTCCCCAACATCTCAAAGAAGGTGTGATGGCGAGCCGTATAGCCGACATTCTCAAGGTCATTATGTTTACCGCCTGCACGCACAACGCGCTGAGCACTGGCGGCACGCGTGTAGCTGCGGGGCTCTTTACCCAAAAACGTATCTTTGAATTGAACCATACCCGCATTCGTGAAGAGCAGTGTTGGGTCATTGGCAGGGACCAGCGTGCTGCTGGCAACGGTTTGATGCTGATGCTGAGCAAAAAAATCGAGGAACGCTTGTCGGATATGAGCGCTTTTCATTCAATTCACCTATCAATTTGAAAGTAAGGGGATATGCAATACCGCTAACTGTTATAGGGGTCGTATTGTACACTTTCTTGAACAGCTTGAAACCGAGAAAATGCCTCACTTATCTGACCAGAACCGTAGCCTTTTTGAGCTAAATATCGACTCATTTTGGCGCGCTCCTGCCAACGGATGGTATGAGCCCCTCCCTGCTTCGGCTTAAATTTTCTAATCAGCTGTTCAGCAGCCAACTCTGCCCAAACGGGGTCTTGGGCATCCAAGTGTTCAGCAATGCGATCAGGGTCTACCCCTTTGTTTTTTAAGGCTAAAAGAATGCGATACGGGCCATGCCCACGGCTGCGCTTTGCGCGAATAAATGACTCAACATACCGACTGTCGGACAAAAGAGATTGCTGCGTTAAGGTCTCCAGTACCTGATCAACGGCACTCAGCGCTCTGCTTGCCTCTTTGAACGCGACTGTTTCTACTGATTCTACTGTCTCTGCAACCTTCTGCTCTAATTTCTTTTTCAGCTCAGCATGAGGATAGTCGCGCCGCGTCAAAAGACGCAGCGCGTAGTTATAAAGTGCTCGTTGATCCATTTTACACATGCACCGCTTGCACTTCTGCGTGCATCATCAGGTTCACACCCATCCTCACCTTCACTTTAATTGACACATTAATTAAAGCATTAATTAATGTGTTTACGCATCAGCACCTTCCAGAGCGATCTCTTCAGGCTGTGTTTCATCGCCCAAACCCAGAAGCTGCTGTCGTATTGTCTGCTCAATCTCCCCTGCAATCGCGACATTTTCTTCTAAAAATTGTGCGGCATTGGCTTTACCTTGACCAATTTTATCGCCTTTATAGGCATACCAAGCACCCGACTTATCGATCAACCCCTGCTTCACACCAATATCAAGCAGTTCAGCCATATGATAGACGCCTTTTCCATACATAATCTGGAACTCCGCTTGCCGGAAAGGGGGCGCCACTTTATTTTTAACTACTTTTACACGCGTCTCATTGCCTACCACTTCATCACCCTGCTTAATGGCGCCTGTACGGCGAATATCCAAGCGAACAGATGAGTAAAACTTAAGCGCATTACCACCGGTTGTTGTCTCTGGGCTGCCAAACATCACACCGATCTTCATACGAATTTGGTTGATAAAGACGGCTGTACAGTTAGAGCGCTTCACATTGCCCGTAATTTTTCGCAGCGCTTGCGACATCAAGCGGGCCTGTAAACCAACATGTTGATCGCCCATATCGCCTTCAATCTCTGCGCGCGGTGTCAAGGCTGCGACAGAGTCAACAATAACAATATCGACTGCGCCGGAGCGGACCAGCATATCCACAATTTCGAGCGCTTGCTCGCCTGTATCTGGCTGAGAGACGATCAAATCATCAATATTAACACCCAGCTTCTGTGCATAGACTGGGTCTAAAGCATGCTCGGCATCGACAAACGCCGCTGTGCCGCCCGCTTTTTGGCATTCAGCCACAGCCTGCAAGGTCAATGTGGTTTTACCACTGGATTCTGGGCCATAAATCTCGACAATACGCCCTTTCGGTAATCCACCTACACCCAGCGCAATATCAAGGCTAAGAGACCCTGTTGAAATGGTCGGTATACGCTCGCACACCTTCTCTCCCATACGCATAACAGAGCCCTTTCCAAACTGGCGCTCTATTTGTGTCAATGCGGCTTGTAACGCTTTTTCTCGATTTGCATCCATTGTATTCAGCTCCTCATGCTATGCTCTATCAATTATTTATTTAATCACTGGACTTAACCACTCGGCAGAATGCAGCTAAAGTAGATTCGACCGCCTAAAATATAAACACCAAAAACCGTCTCCAACCCGTTTAACTGTAAATATAAACAGCATTATGGAACATTCTTGCATAAAGCTCCACCCTATTTTCTATTTTTTTTCTCTAATATTTTTTTTACTTGTACAATATACGCTTTGATACAGGTCGATCCAGTCGGCCAGAGTGACCCACAATACGGACAACTTTTTTATGACGAGCTCGACACGCAACCACGAAACTGAAAGCAAGCCCACCCAACAAAGATCAAAAAAGGCCCACTCTACTGACAAAGCAACCACTCACACCCCCATGATGCAGCAGTATTTGCGCATCAAAGCGGAGCACCCCAACGAACTGCTCTTCTATCGCATGGGCGACTTCTATGAACTGTTTTATGACGATGCAGGAAAAGCCGCACACATCCTGGATATTACATTAACCAAACGCGGCCACTCTGCAGGCAAGCCCATTCCAATGGCCGGCATCCCTGTTCACGCTATAGACAAC
>JAYPBG010000024.1:11747-14560 GCA_038124075.1 Gammaproteobacteria bacterium | reverse complement strand
TGCGAAGCTGGTGCGCCACGGCGAGTCTGTTGCGATCTGCGAGCAAGTAGGCGACCCCAGTACCAGCAAAGGTCCTGTGGAGCGCCAGGTCGTCCGAATTGTGACACCCGGTACACTGAGCGAAGAGTCACTGCTCCCCTCACATCAAGACAACACACTGTGCGCTGTTGTACGCACACACAACCGGAAAAACAGATCAAACTCAGAAAAAACGTTCCACTATGGGTTAGCCACACTGGATATCAGCAGCGGCTATTTTACCTGCCAAGAGGTGATAGGCAACCCTGCTTTTTTAAGCGAGCTCGAGCGCATCAACCCTGCAGAGCTGTTGATCAGTGAAGAGTGGGCCAGAGAACCCCTATTACACGGACTCAAAGAGCGTAATACCCGCATCACCGCACGCGCCGACTGGGGATTTGAATATGAGAGCGGCTATCAAACACTGCTGAAGCAGTTTGAGACGAAAGATCTCGCAGGATTTGGCTGCCAATCGTTAACGTTGGCGACCGCCGCGGCCGGTGCACTCTTAAACTACTGCAAAGAGACCCAGCGTGCAGCCATCCCACATATTCGCGGCATAAAAACAGAGGCTCAAGATGACAGCATCATCTTAGATGCTGCCACGCGACGCAACCTGGAAATCACATACAACCTGCAAGGGGGCAGCAGCAATACGCTGATTGAAGTGCTTGACTCAACCATCACCCCCATGGGGGCTCGGCTGATTCGGCGCTGGCTACACCGTCCAGAACGGTCACATACGTTAATTCAATCTCGGCAAAACGCCGTACAAGCACTTCTCAGTGACTACGGCTTCGAAACCTGTCGGGACACGCTGCAGCCCATTGGCGATATTGAGCGCATCCTGGCACGCATCGCACTGAAATCTGCGCGACCACGGGACTTAACGCGACTTAAAGATGCACTCGAGACACTGCCCGACTTAAGCAACAAGCTGAACGATATCAACGCCCCCCTCATTGACCATCTCGCTACACGCTGCCAGCCCTACCCAGAACTGTGCGACCTATTGTCACGCGCGCTGCTGGACAATCCACCCATGACCATTCGAGATGGCGGTGTTATTGCCCCCGGGTATGATGCTGAACTGGATGAGTACCGTCGACTCAGCGAAGATGCAGGTCAATTCTTGATTGAACTGGAACAGCAAGAGAGAGAACAGACCGGCATTGCTCAGCTAAAAGTGGGGTACAACCGCGTTCACGGTTACTACATTGAGATCAGCAAAGCGCACAGCGAGCAAGCACCGGATCACTACATTCGCCGTCAGACACTCAAAAATGCCGAGCGCTACGTCACCCCCGAGCTGAAAACCTTTGAAGAGCGCATACTCAGCGCCAGCGGGCAAGCGCTTGCACGTGAAAAAAAGCTCTATGAGGCACTGCTGGAAAGGCTGATCACATCGCTTGCAACGCTGCAAGCAACCGCCGCGGCAATCGCAGAGCTCGATGTGCTCTGCTGCTTCGCCGAGCGTGCTGATACCTTAGAGTACTGCTGCCCGACCCTGTCAGAAACGGACGGCCTATCAATAACACAAGGACGACACTCCGTTGTCGAACAGGCCGCCGATGTACAATTTGTTGCCAATGACCTGAATCTGCAGGCAGAGAGGCGAATGTTGATCATTACCGGCCCAAACATGGGCGGAAAATCGACCTACATGCGCCAGACCGCCCTGATCACACTGCTGGCTCATACAGGCAGCTTTGTACCTGCTACCACCGCGACCATCGGCCCGATCGACCGTATCTTTACCCGTATCGGCTCCTCGGATGATCTGGCCGGCGGGCGTTCAACCTTTATGGTAGAAATGACAGAAACCGCCAATATTCTGCATAATGCAACGCGCAACAGCCTTATTTTAATGGATGAGATTGGCAGAGGCACCAGTACGTTCGATGGGCTCTCCATCGCATGGGCCTGCGCCGAAGCACTGGCAGAAAATATCCAAGCCTACACACTCTTTGCAACACACTACTTCGAGCTCACGCATCTACCATCGCAGCTGAGTAACGTCGCCAATGTGCACCTCTCTGCAGAAGATCATGGGGATGACATTGTCTTCTTGCATGGGCTCTCTGAAGGCCCTGCCAGCCAAAGTTACGGTTTACAGGTGGCAAAGCTGGCCGGAGTCCCTCACTCTGTCATTCAATCGGCTCAACAGCGCTTAGCCCTGCTCGAAGGCGACAAACAAGCACCCTCGCAAGCACAGCCAGCAAGCAACCCTCAACCGAGCGCCATAGCCTGCAGAGAGCCAGAAGAGGCACCCTACGCACCCCCCATACAAGGGGACCTATTTGCACAACTCTACGAACCGCACCCCGTCATTGACCAGCTAACCACCCTTGATCCCAATGAGCTCACAGCGAAACAAGCCCTTGACCTCCTCTATGAGCTTAAAGAGAGAGCAGAAAAAAGCCAAAGTTAAAAAAAGCGCTTATTGAGTTTACGGCCGATTACATTTGCGCCAATCGCTATTACGTATTAGACTAGCGCGAGCATATCTGATAAAACCTGTGTTAAGTGTCAAAGTATCCAGAGGGGACCGAAAAAATGACATTTGTTGTAACTGAGAATTGCATAAAATGTAAATACACTGACTGCGTCGAAGTATGCCCTGTCGACTGTTTTTATGAAGGCCCCAATTTTCTGGTTATTCACCCAGATGAGTGCATCGACTGCGCCCTATGCGAGCCCGAATGCCCCGCCAATGCCATCTATTCAGAAGATGAAGTGCCCGAAAATCAGCAAGAATTTATTCAAATCAACGAAGAGCTTGCAGAGATCTGGCC
>JAYPBG010000024.1:9793-11737 GCA_038124075.1 Gammaproteobacteria bacterium | reverse complement strand
GGCCCAAGGGGCACAAAGCAGTATAGTTGCATAGAAAAAGCTGGATCAGTGAGGCTGGTCGAAAAGAGCGCAATGGGCGAAAAGCTTATTCAGAGCCATGAAACAAAGGCGGGATAAACGATAGGGGAAAAATAGGGGACACGCAATCCTTTGCGTATTTTTAGAGGTAGGCTGCCAGCCCTATATACCAACTAAAGATCCATCTAAAACCCTAATCCGAAACCCCGTCATCCCTTGGGTGCTCAATCCATTGACTACTCAATCCTTAGAGTAGAATCCATATCAGCGAAATCCTTGCGCTTCTTCCATATTATTTTTATTGCTTCAGCCTGCATCCCATCAGTTCTGTTGCAAAAGGGCGGTTTACAACCGCCCTACCTCGCTCGGCAGTCCCTCTGCCTTACCGCATCCCTTCTGTACTTTCCTTGTCCTTGCCATCCTGGCAAGTTCTCCTTGCAAGCTTCCGTGCTCGACTGATGAATAATTTATCAAATTTTTAACATTAAACAAGGCCGTTTTCGGTCACTTCAGGTGAGATCAAAAAACAGGCTAATCTATTTTATTTATATATTTCAATAGGTTACAATATTGACTGCACCCAAACTGAGCAGTAGTCTACAGAAGAATGATTCAATGGCTTACACACATGTAAGCCTTTTCCTACATGGAATAGGCCATTTTCCTACCGCTTAGAGAAAGACCTAGAGAAAGACCTAGAGAAAGACCTAGAGAAAGAACTATAGAAAGGCTTCGAAAACAGAGAGGAAGAAAAAGAAGAAAAACGCATAAAAAAGAGCCAAACAGAACAAGAACAAGAACAGAAAAGAGACAAGAGGCAAGAGGCAAGGAATAACCCGTTACTCTCTTGCCCAAACATACAACAAACGATATGAATAAAAAAAATCAATCACCAAAGAGACTAGGTAAAAAGTGAGTCACCCGTGAGCCCTTGCTTCTCCAACAAGTCTCGCAGCCGTTTTAATGCCTCAACTTGAATCTGCCTAACACGTTCACGCGTCAAGCCAATCTCACGCCCCACCTCCTCAAGCGTGCTCATCTCATAGCCCCTTAAACCAAAACGGCGCGCTACCACCTCTCGCTGTTTCTCTGGCAGCTGATCAAGCCACGCATCAATATTACCTTTTAAGTCAGAATCTTGCAGAAGCTCAGCCGGATCAGACGAGTTCGCATCGGCAATGGTATCAAGCACTGATTTATCTGAGTCATGCCCCAAAGGCGTATCCACTGAAGAGACGCGCTCGTTGAGCCCCAGCATCTTCTTAACGTCTTCAATAGGTCGATCAAGCAGCTCAGCAATCTCTTCCGGGGTAGGCTCATGATCCAGCTTCTGCGTTAACTCACGAGCCGCACGCAGATAGACATTCAACTCTTTAACAACATGAATAGGCAAGCGAATCGTACGCGTCTGATTCATGATGGCGCGTTCTATGGTCTGCCGAATCCACCACGTCGCATAAGTCGAGAAGCGGAACCCCCTCTCTGGATCAAATTTTTCAACCGCACGAATCAAACCGAGGTTACCTTCTTCAATAAGGTCGAGCAACGTCAAGCCTCGATTCACATAACGACGTGCAATTTTAACCACCAAGCGAAGATTGCTCTCAATCATTCGCTTACGTGCATCCTCATGCCCTTGAAGCGCTCTACGCGCAAAGTAGACCTCCTCCTCAGGTGATAAAAGAGGAGAGAATCCGATCTCATTGAGATACAGCTGGGTCGCATCAAGGTTTTTCTGAGCACTGTAGTCGGTTTTCTTACGCTTACGACGTCTCAGTGTCTCAGAGTCCGCAAAGGGCGGCGGCACGTCTGCTTCAGCTCTCTGGTCACTTTTGCCATTCGTTTTGTCATCCGCACCCCCCGTAGAAGGCGGTTCCCCCCCCTCCTTTACAGTGCTTTTATCTTCAACCGTTTCCAGCTCTGTAA